>JAGNPC010000270.1 GCA_017989795.1 Paludibacter sp.
AGGTGGCAGTGTCGGTTATTGCTTCTACACTCACCCTTATAGCCGTGTTTTTTCCTTTAACCTTGGTTGAGGGTATGGCGGGTGTGATTTTTCAACAGTTGGGTTGGATGGTAACTATTATTATGATTGTATCAACAGTAAGTGCTCTTTCGCTTACACCTATGATGAGTGCACAATTGTTACGTTTAAATCCAAAACCGACGCCAATTTTCGATAAAATATATTTACCATTTAAAAAGCAGTTAGATAATTTGGATCGTTTTTACGGCCGATTCGTAAATTGGGCTAGCCGAAACAGAAAAAAAATGGTGCTATATGCCACTATCTTTTTCTTTATGAGTTTAATACCTATGGTTTTTGTGGGTACAGAGTTTATTCCTGCACAGGATAATAGTCGTATTGCAGCCACTATAGAGTTGCCAATTGGTACTAAAATGGAAATTACCAAACAAACAGCTAACGAATTAATGTTGTTGTGGCAAAAAAAATATCCAGAAATAGATATGATTAACTACAATGTGGGACAAGCTTCGAGTGAAAATGTATGGGGTTCATTACAAAACAACGCATCGAATATTATTACTATGAATATTCGAATGGTCGATTTGGATAAACGAAAAAGATCGATGTTTAGTATTAGTGATAGTATACGTAATGATCTGACTAATACCCCCGAAGTCGTTAAATCAAACATCATTGCAGGTGGTGGCATGAGTATGATGGGTGGGCAGTCGACCTTGGATGTGGAAATTTATGGATACGATTTTGAGCAAACGGATAAAGTGGCTAAGGATTTGGCTGAGCGCATTCGAAAAATTCCAGGATTGGTTAACGTTCAAATCAGTAGAGGTGATTATACGCCCGAATTTAATGTTGAGTTCGACCGTGAAAAACTAGCTCTTAATGGACTGAACATGTCTACAGCATCTAATTATCTACGTAATCGTATCAACGGACTTACTGCCTCGCTTTTTCGTGAGGATGGCGAAGAGTACAGTATTCGGGTGGTTTATGGTGTTGAGTATCGACAATCCATAGAGGCTATCGAAAATATATTGATTTACAATACACAGGGACAAGGAGTGCGATTAAAAGATCTAGGTAGGGTAGTGGAGCACTTTACACCACCAACTATTGAACGAAAAAACCGTCAGCGTGTGGTAACGGTAGCTTCTACGGTATCGGGTACAACCATGGATGTGGCATTTAAAGCTATTGATGCTGAGTTGGATGAAATGAGTATACCAGGCGATATTAATGTTGAGGTGGGTGGTACATATAAAGATCAGCAAGAGTCGTTTAGCGATTTAACATTGCTTTTATTGATTATCGTTTTGCTCGTGTTTATTGTGATGGCTTCACAATTTGAGTCCTTAACTTATCCGTTTATCATTATGATGTCAGTGCCATTTGGTATATCGGGTGTTGTTATTGCACTTGCCATTACGGGTAGCACACTTAATATGATGTCGTTTGTGGGGCTAATTATGTTAGTAGGTATTGTTGTGAAAAATGGTATTGTACTGGTTGATTATATTAATCTTAATCGTGAACGTGGAATGGGCATTATTCGCTCAGTTGTTGAGGGTGGACAATCGCGTTTGCGTCCCGTGTTAATGACCACGCTGACTACTATTTTAGGCATGGTCCCTATGGCTCTAAGTACGGCTCAAGGTTCCGAAACATGGAAGTCAATGGCTGTGACTGTAATTGGTGGGTTGTCTGTTTCTACAGTGTTAACATTGGTGGTTGTACCAGCTATTTACGCTATGTTTGCAGCAAGCGGTGTGAAACGTCAGCGTCGTAAAATGCGTCATGCCTTTTTAAATAAAAAATAATAAGATACTTATGAAAGCAGTTTTTATAGCCTACGATCAGGCATATCACGAACAGATATTGACCATTTTAAATTATGCTCATATTAAAGGTTTTACCTCATGGCAAGAAGTGCAAGGTAGAGGTAGTGTAACTGGTGAGCCGCATTTTGGCACACATGCTTGGCCATCGCTCAATTCATCGATGCTCACTGTTATTCCCGATGAGAAAGTTAAGAGCTTGCTCGACGAATTGCGAAAGCTCGAAGCTACCTCGAAGTTAATGGGCTTACGTGCCTTTGTGTGGAATGTTGAAGATGGTATTTAATGGTTCTATTAAATAGTTAAAAGAATGGTTGGTCACATTTTGTTGTGGCCAACCATTATTATTTTTTTTTCTAACAATTTATTTTTTAGATGTTAATTTCAACTAATAATCCAGTTCTAGACGAACTATAAGGTGGTTTTTAATGTTTCGATTTTGTATTATCAACTAATAATTCAGTTTAAATGCCCTTACAAACAAAACCAACCCGAAGAAGAGCTAACCACAATGCTTTAGTACATCGCTATTATAAAATATCTAATTTTTATTCCTTTTTAAAAGATACGGCTATAAAGGCAGGGATAGTAATAGTAGTATTTGTAGGAATATTTATAGCACTCGATTATTTTTTTCTCGATTTTGATTCGATGCTAACTTTTTTAGTAGACACCTATAAACCGCCAATAGTATTCGTAGTTTTTTTTGTTTCTGAAACCTTTTTAGGGTTGGTTCCACCAGAGCTATTTATTGGTTGGAGTTCAAAATCAGCTATGCCTTGGTTGTATTTGTTTGTATTGGCTACCATGTCGTATTTAGGTGGTGTTTTTGCCTATTATTTAGGGGGTAGGCTGCATCTTGTTCCTTCTATTAAAAACCATATTGAAAACAAAATAGCCCACCACATAGTAAAGCTTAAAAAGTGGGGCGGGTTATTTGTGTTTATTGGTGCTATGCTGCCTATACCTCATTCAGTTGTGAGTATGGCATGTGGTTTAATTGAATATAACTTTAAACATTATCTACTTTGGGCATTGTTTCGTTACTTACGATTTGCTTTGTATGGTGCTGTTATTTTCCAGGTTTTTTAATTGGTTTTTATAACTTTTTCAATAAACGAATTTATTATTGAATAATACGGTTTAATAATACTATCCGATTCCAAATATATTTCGTGCGCTGCACCTTCTATTAGATAGAACTCAATATTTTTTGCATGTTTAGCAAATTCGTAATGCCCCTCGGGTGCTACATAGCTATCTTTTTCAGCTTGAAAAAGCAATATTGGAACGTTGATTTTTTCAACATTTTCTTTTTTTACTACATCGTGTCCTAATTTTATAAATTCGGAAATTGCTTTCCACGATGCGCCATTTGATGGTTGTTTGGATAGTTTTAGAGATTCATTGTGCCAATAAGCTCCGCGTGTTTTACACAAAGTTGCTGGGTTTGTAGGGTTGTATACTTTATCTTTTGATAAGTCGAAAGCTCGATGACCAAGTGTGTAGTTTGCACCTTTGCCAATTCCTATCATTGCTTTGGCTATAATGTCTTTAATAGCATCGGGTGGTAGAAGTTGTTTTAGTTTCATCATGGGAGCATTCAATACAATGGCATCAGCTAAGGTCGGGTTTTGTTCTAATGTTCGGGCTGCAATACCGCCGCCCATGGAATGTGCGTATATAACTGTTTTCAAACTTTTGCTGTGTGGTTCTACAATTGTTGTTATAAATTGTTTTAGGTCGGCGGTAAACACATCGTAGTTATCTACATATATCATTGAACTGTCGGCAGTAAAGCGGCTTGATTGGCCGTGACTGTAGTGGTCATGAATAAATACTTGGTAGCCCATTTTGAGAAAATAATAAGCTAGCTCTTTATATTTTTCTTTGCGTTCGGTATAGCCATGCGACACTACAATGTTTGCGCGGGCACTATCTTGGAGGTAGTAGTTGTAAGCTATGGAGTGGCCATTGTTAGTAAAACTTCCTTTGTTCTCAAGGC
>JAGNPC010000271.1 GCA_017989795.1 Paludibacter sp.
GCATTAGCCATTACAATACCACCTACTGACTCAAATTCTGCAATAACACCATCGCGCTCAGCCGTGTAGCGTACTTGCTCCGAGCCTGGATTAATTATAAACTGCGCTTCAACCTTTAAACCATCCGCTTTCGCTTTTTTGACAATGGATGCTGAACGTGTTAAATCTTCGTACGATGAGTTTGTACAAGAACCAATAAGGCCAACTTCCATTTTCTGAGGATAGCCTTTATCTTTTACAATTTGAGCAAATTCCGACAACGGATAAGCTGCATCGGGCGTAAATGGACCATTTATGTATGGTTCTAATTCGCTCAAGTTTATTTCGATAATACGATCGTAGTATTTTTCAGGACTAGCCACTACTTCGACATCGGCCTTTAAATGCTCAATGTTTTGAAGAGCCAAAGCTGCTATTTCTGCACGACCTGTAGCTTCAAGGTAAGCAGCCGACTTAGCATCGAATGGAAAAATTGAAGTGGTTGCTCCAACCTCAGCCCCCATATTACAGATAGTACCTTTACCTGTAGCCGAAAGCGATTCTGTTCCTTCGCCAAAGTATTCAATAACAGCATTGGTACCCCCTTTTACTGTAAGTATACCAGCTAATTTTAAAATCACATCTTTAGGCGATGCCCAGCCCGACAATTTACCAGTCAGTTTTACGCCTATAAGTTTGGGCATTTTAAGCTCCCAAGGCATGCCAGCCATTACATCCACCGCATCAGCTCCACCTACGCCAATAGCTATCATACCCAATCCACCTGCGTTAACAGTGTGCGAATCAGTACCAATCATCATTCCACCCGGGAATGCATAGTTCTCCAATACTACTTGGTGAATAATACCAGCTCCTGGCTTCCAAAAACCAATACCAAACTTGTTCGATACAGCACTTAAAAAATCGTACACTTCGCGGTTGGTATCATTAGCAGTAGCCAAATCGACATTTGCCGAAACGTGTGCTTGAATTAAGTGGTCGCAATGTACTGTTGAAGGTACAGCTACTTTCTGTCTACCAGAGTTCATTAACTGCAACAAAGCCATTTGAGCCGTAGCATCCTGCATAGCCACACGGTCGGGCGAGAAGTTCACATAATCAGCACCACGCTCGTAATTTTTAATGGCTTCACCAGCAGATAAGTGTGCATATAATACCTTTTCGGTTAATGTCAATGGGCGATTTAATTCTGCCTTTGCAGCCTTCATTTTTTCGGGCAGCGCTGCATACAACTGCACAATCATGTCTTTATCGAAAATCATTTTTTTTCGTAATTTTATTCAATTTATTACTATTTTAGCTTCAAATATAACAAAAAAATTCCTACTTTGCTATCAATCTAAGCCTGAAACTTCACTTTTAACAAGAGAATGTGAATATTGTTCAGTTTTTTCACATATTTATTCTAGCATTTTTTCAATAGAATAACATAGCTTACTTTTCGAACAAGCAGCAGCTCTATCAACCTACGCCAATAATTTTAGCAACACCCGATTTACATACACCCTCAATCACCCCACCAAAGCCCACATTCCCAAACTCCACGCCCACGCTCAGCACCAGCGTCACCTCATCACCCATCTGTGTACGATAGAAATCATCAAATTTTACCGCTATCACCTGTTCACCCAGCACATCATTGGCCGATAGCCAGGCACTTGTACCTATCATGCACACGCCATACAGCTCCTCATTTTCGGGCGTATATTTATCAAATTTCGATTTTTTAAAACTAATATCGCTCACACAACCCAGCGCCACCACCAATCTAAAATACGGCCATCTATCCGTATTCACCAAGTCTTTAGCCGTAGTGATGCTATCAAAACGCACCTCAGCACTTAGCTGTTCATGGTCGATGGTGAAGGTAGGTAGTACATGTAACACACTCGCAAGCGGTTTTTTACGGCAAAACTGATAGTTCAGCACCGCCTCTTTGTAGGCCGTGAGGCGCAACTCACGTTTACCTATCTCATTCACCTTATCGAGCCCCATGAGTTTTTTGCCCATTCCTGTCCATGCCGCCGACAAATTATGATCATTCATTGCATACAATTCGCCCACAGCAAACTTCATTTCCCTCCCAAAAAGCACACAGGCCCCCCACTCCGCCTGATGTTTACGCACCTTAGCAAACTCCTTACCCGTAGCCATACGTTCCTTACGCGGACCACCTTTTTTGCGCATAATTACCTTGTCGGAATCGTAACGCTTATAAAACGTAACACCCTCGAGTGTGCCGTTCGGTTTAAAAATACCATTAACTGTAGCCATCTACCAACATATTTTAAAAGTAAATACTCATTCACCTGATAATAACAAGTACACAATGTCTCCCACAGGCTCTCCAACTACAGCTAAATAGCTTGTACATAGCACCTACATTGCTTCTACAAAGATAACGAAAATGTTTATAATACGTATTCCCCATGCATATTATACTTATATATTACGTAAATCAATTTTCAATACCGTAATATAACCGTAATATATCCGTATCTAATCCATATTATAACCGTAATATATAGCTATGTACAAGCAATGTAGAGGCAATGTAGAGGCATAGAAACCAGCCATTTTCATATCGACCTGGTTTTATAACTACATACTTAGCTACTGGGGTGGGCATTTAGTCTTTCGCTAATCTGCACACTATGATCACCAACGACCGTCAGGAAATTATTCAGTTCGCAACGTTGCTTAATACCTGCCGATGGTACCAAGGTTTCTAACTCTGTATGTGTAGCAGTGAGCTAGTTTTACAATTCTCGGATACTAACTAAATGAAACCTTTCCAAGTATAAACAGTTAACGCATTGTTGACTGCTTATATTTTTAAAACCACTAAAAAAATCATTGAGCATACTCAATTTACTTTTAAAATATTGCTTATATTTGTGGATTGAAACAAAAATGATGATATATGGAAAATGAAATAAAAATTACTATCACAGGTTTAGTTTATAATCAAACTATTGTAGGTACTTATGGATTGGTAATGAGCGAAGTGGGTGGAAACCGACGATTTTCGGTTATGATTGGTGAACCCGAAGCACAGTCGATAGCCATGAAACTGAACAATAAAAAATCGCCCCGACCACTTACTCACGACTTGATTAACAATATTTTAAATATCTTTGGCACCAAACTCGAAAAAGTTTTGATTTATAATATGGTAAACGACGTGTTCTACTCCGAACTTCACATCCGAAAAAACGAAGAAATAATGGTGGTGGATGCTCGAACTTCTGATGCGGTTGCTCTTGCCGTGCGTAGCGATTCACCCATTTATATTAGCTCTGAGATTATGGCCATTGTAGGCACCGAAATTGAAAATATGAAAGAACAAAGCAACGAGAATATCGAAACAGAAGTTGAAGTTGATGCGGAGGACTTAACACCCGATGAACTTGACTTATTGAGTGATACCGACTTGGATGAGTTGTTGAAAATGGCATTGCACGAAGAAAAATACGAACTGGCTGTGTCAATTAGAGATGCTATAAAAAGAAAAAACACATCTTCGGAACAAGAGTAAATCATAAACTAAACGATCAAAAATATAAAACAATCATGGGAATTAAGTTAAAGCTAATAATCCTGAATTTTCTCGAATTCTTTGTTTGGGGGGCTTGGATGATGACATTGGGGCATTACGGTTTTGTTGAAAAACAATGGAATGGAGCCGAATTTGGCTTGGTATTTTCGACCATGGGTTTTGCATCGTTGTTAATGCCAACACTTTTTGGTATTTTGGCCGATAAATGGAAAGCTAATTATGTTTTTGCGTTGCTACACTTGTTTTTTGGTGCTACCATGTGCATTCTTCCTTTTGTGGATAATCCAATTACG
>JAGNPC010000272.1 GCA_017989795.1 Paludibacter sp.
AATCTTTAGTCATTTCACCTGCCTCAACTGTTTCAACACACACTTGCTCCAATTTAGTACAGAAGTTAGCCAACGCTTCGTTGCTATCTAGTTTCGCACGGTGAGCCAAACCACGTGTCCAAGCAAAAATGGATGCTATCGGATTAGTGGATGTTTCCTTGCCTTGTTGGTGCTGACGATAGTGACGAGTAACAGTTCCGTGAGCTGCCTCCGCTTCTACTGTTTTGCCATCAGGCGTTACAAGCACCGACGACATTAAACCTAACGAACCAAAACCTTGTGCTACCGTATCTGACTGTACGTCGCCATCGTAGTTTTTACAAGCCCATACAAAGCCACCATTCCATTTTAGAGCCGAAGCCACCATGTCGTCGATCAAGCGATGTTCGTACACAATACCTGCCGCTTCGAATTTAGTTTTAAATTCTTTTTCGTAAACTTCTTGAAAAATATCTTTGAAACGACCATCGTACGCTTTTAAAATTGTATTTTTGGTTGATAAATACAAAGGCCATTTTTTCTCAAGAGCAACTTGAAACGACGATTGCGCAAAACCATAAATTGACTCGTCGGTATTGTACATGCTCATAGCCACACCGTCGCCTTTGAAGTTGAACACCTCCCACTCTTGCGTTTCGCCAGCTTCGTTTGTGAAGCTCATTTTCAATGTACCTTTTCCTTTTAATACAACATCAGTCGCTTTGTACTGATCGCCAAACGCATGACGGCCAATAACGATTGGCTGTGTCCAGCCAGGCACTAAACGAGGAACATTGGAACAGATAATTGGTTCGCGAAAAACAGTACCACCAATAATGTTACGAAGTGTACCGTTTGGCGATTTCCACATTTTTTTTAATTGAAACTCTTTTACTCGGTCTTCGTCGGGTGTAATGGTGGCACACTTAATACCAACATTGTATTTATTAATCGCATTTGCGGCTTCAATAGTTACTTCGTCGTTGGTAGCATCGCGGTTTTCCATGCCTAAATCGAAATACTTGATATCTAAATCAAGATAAGGCAATATCAATTGTTCTTTAATAAACGACCAGATGATACGGGTCATTTCGTCGCCGTCGAGTTCTACAACGGGGTTTTGTACTTTTATTTTACTCATATTATATTATCAAATAAAACCACATAAAATTATCAATATTCAGTTCTAATTATATGTAGTTTAAATATATGTATTCTTATCTTTTAGACATTGGGATAAATTCCTTTTTATCACCCACATTTTTGTAAGCTGGACGAATAATACGTTTGCTTCCAAAATTCAATTCTTCAATACGATGAGCTGTCCAACCCGTAATACGCGACATAGCAAATAGTGGCGTATACACTTCGGTAGGCAAGCCCATAGCATCGTATACAAAGCCTGAGTAGAAATCGACATTGGTACAAACTTGCTTGTTGATGTCAGAGCCTTTAAAGCTCATAAATGCACTCACAGCACGTTCATCGAGCAATTCGAGGAAGTTAAACTCTTTCTGTAAGCCTTTTTCTTCGGCCAACTGGCGAGCCATTTCTTTCAATAACAACGAGCGTGGATCTGAAATGGTATACACAGCATGACCGATACCATAAATCAAACCTGTTTTATTATAGGCCTCTTTATTCAGCATTTTTTTCAAGTAACGGTCAATTTCTTCCACATCTTCCCAGTTTTTAATGGCTTTCTTTAAATGGGCAAACATTTCGTTCACTTTAATATTTGCACCACCATGTAATGGACCTTTCAGCGAACCTATACCAGCTGCAATAGCCGAATAAGTATCTGTTAATGTTGAACTTACCACACGAACTGTAAAAGTTGAGTTATTACCACCGCCGTGTTCGGCATGTAAAATCAAGCATAAATCCAGAATTTTCACATCCAAATCCGAGTAGTTGCCCGAACCTTTCATCATGTACAAAAAGTTCTCCGCTATAGATGCTCCTTCTTTAGGATGACGTATATGCAAGGATAATCCTTGTTGACTAAAACGGTGAATATTATAGGCGTAAGCAATAATGGTTGGGAATTTAGAAATAAGCTCTATGGATTGACGAATCACGTTATCGCGCGAAATGTCGTCGGCGTTTAAGTCAAAGGTATACATTTCGAGCACTGAGCGCGCTAGAATATTCATAATATCGAGCCCTTCGAGGTCAATGATATTCATACGCATTTTTTGTTCCAAAGGCATTTTTTCAGTTAATATCTTTGAGAATACACGTAATTCCTCGGCATCGGGCAAATAACCCGAAAGCAGTAAAAATGCTGTTTCTTCAAAACCTGTACGGTTCTCGTCCTGATATCCATGCGCCAAATCGGCCACATCAATGCCACGGTACAATAATTTACCAGGAATGGCTTTCAATCCACCCTCGGGCAAGCGTTCGTAACCAACCACATCACCTACTTTTGTCAATCCAGCAATTACACCTGAATGGTCTTCATTGCGAAGTCCACGTTTTACATTAAACTTCGTGAACAGCTCTTTATCAATCCGACTCGTTGTTTTAATCGTTTCCGATAGCTTATAAATCAAAAAATCCTTCTCGTTTGCCATACTATCTTATTTCTGTTTTATTAGTTGTATATATCTTTATTCAATAGAAAAAAGCTAATCATTTAGCTCAATCCATTCAAGGCACTACCAGCTTTAAACCAAACTATTTGTGCTGCGTTGTAAGTATGCACTGCTTCAAACTGCTCGGTAGTTCCATCGGCATGATTTAGTACTATCTGCAAGTTTTTACCTGAAGCAAAACCACCAAGTCCAAGGATACTTATCTTATCATCTTCACGCACTTTATCGTAATCATTTTTATCAGCAAAAGTTAAAGCAAGCATTCCTTGTTTTTTCAAGTTTGTTTCGTGAATACGAGCAAACGATTTTACAAGTATTGCTTTTACATTTAAATGACGAGGTTCCATTGCTGCGTGTTCACGGCTCGATCCTTCGCCATAATTTTCTTCGGCAACTACTACTGAACCAATACCTTGTGCTTTAAACTTTCGAGCTAAAGCAGGTACAGCCATGTATTCGCCGGTTGCTACATCAAGAACCGTATTTGTTTTATCGTTAAATACATTCACTGCACCTATCAACATATTGTCGGAAATATTATCCAAGTGACCACGGAAACGTAACCAAGGACCAGCCATTGAAATATGATCGGTAGTACATTTACCTTTTACTTTTATCAATAATGGTTGTTCAATATAGTCAACACCATCCCAAGCATTGAAAGGAGTTAACACCTGCAAACGTTTTGAGTCAGGACTAATTTTCACTTCCACTTTGCTTCCATCAGCAACCGGAGCTATATAACCAGCATCTTCCACGGCATAGCCTTTTACAGGAAGTTCAAAACCCTGAGGTTCAGCTAACTTAACTTGATCACCATTTGCATTGGTAAGTGTATCTTTTAATGGATTAAAAGTTAAATCACCAGCAATAGTTAATGCCGTAACCACCTCAGGCGAACCTATAAATATATGCGTATTTGGGTTACCATCGGCACGTTTCGCAAAGTTACGATTGAACGACGTAATGATTGAATTTGGACGCTCAGGCATATCAATTTCACGCTTCCACTGACCGATACAAGGTCCACAAGCATTAGCCATTACAATACCACCCACCGACTCAAATTCTGCAATAACACCATCGCGCTCAGCCGTGTAGCGTACTTGCTCCGAGCCTGGATTAATAATAAACTGCGCTTCAACCTTTAAACCATCCGCTTTCGCTTGTTTGACAATGGATGCTGAACGTGTTAAATCTTCGTACGATGAGTTGGTACATGAACCAATCAAGCCAACTTCCATTTTTTGTGGATAGCCTTTATCTTT
>JAGNPC010000273.1 GCA_017989795.1 Paludibacter sp.
ACGTACAACATGTGAGCCTATAAAGCCAGCCCCGCCAGTAATCATTAAAGTGCGTTTCATATTCGTATAATTCATTTTTAGTGTTTATGAAAATTTTTGGAGAATAGTTATCAACTATTTCTTAACAAAAATCGTATACACAAAGATACAATCATTTTTTTGAGGTTTGACAACTTGTTAATAACTTTTTACAAAAACAAATCACAATGTAAGCCTAAAAGTCTACATTTGTATTGTGGAAAACATATATATTCATATCGAAAATTTATTGGTTCATAACGATTATGTTGTGGTGCCAGGACTTGGTGGTTTTATTCTTCAGTACAATCCAGCAGTCCTCGAAGGTCAGGTTTTAAAAGCTCCGCATAAGGTTGTTGCTTTTAATGCTTTAATGCATCATGCCGATGGTTTGTTGGCTATTGAGTATTCTCGTTCAAATCAACTCTCGTTCCGTGAGGCGCAGCTTTATATCGAAAACGCGGTGGCAGCCCTCAAATTTGAGCTGAGTACATCTGGTCGCTGTGTTATGGGATCTTTAGGTGTTTTACATGTCGATGCAAGTGGTAGTATTTGTTTTGAACCATCAAAACAAGCCTCGTTTATACCAGATAATTTCTATATATCCGATCTGTTTCTTACCCCAAAACACAAAATTGAAATACAATCTAAAGGTCATATACATTTTAATGCCTTTAAGATAATGCGTTATGCTGCCATGCTGGCTTTGGCAGTAGGTGTTCAGCTTGTTTCTACCAAATTATCGGATACTAAAATTCAAAATTCAGCATCAATAATAAATATTGATCAATTTGAATTGCATAAAAATAGACTTCAACCAAAAGAGCTGGTCAAAATAAATGATACTAGTGCCACTGCAATTGCCCCAGATACCATAAAAGTAGTGTCGAAAGCCGAGGTAATGAAGATGGATGACGACTCGTTGTATCATGTGGTGGTGGCTAGTTTGGGTACGTTGGAGGCGGCCGAAACTTTTAAAAAAGAGCTTGAGCAAGATACTTACCAAGATGTTCGTATACTAAAACCTTCGAGTTTATATCGTGTAGCCTTGAAATCGTTTGAGAATTACGATGAAGCAATAAAATTCATGAAAGAGCTTCGTGTTAAGGATGAGCAGTTTGCATCAGCTTGGGTTTATTGTAAAAAATAATTATTAAAAATTCTTGTTTTAGCTATTGCAATGTAAGATAAATTATATATCTTTGCACTCGCTAACAGGAAATAATGCGGCTGTGGCGTAATTGGTAGCCGCGCCAGACTTAGGATCTGGTGCCGAGAGGCGTGGGGGTTCGAGTCCCTTCAGCCGCACAAAAAAAAGCTTCGTTTTCAATTTGAAAACGAAGCTTTTTTGATTTATGAATTACAAAGCGAAAGTGTTTTAGATGCCAATTTTGCGACGAAGTGTTTCGATGTTTTTATTCCAAAGCATAACTATCTCCTCTTTTTCGCTTGCCTGAACATAGTCGGTTATTAATAAAGATAGCTGTCCAGAAATGGGTTGTTTTTCAATACGGATTTCAAAATACGCTTCGGTGTCCTCATCTTCGAGCCATTGAAATCGAATAAAACTATTTACCTTACTTGGTAATAATTTTGCAGTTAGTTCATAGCCATCCCACACAAACGTATATTCATCTCCAACAATCGTTACACCTTCAGCAAACCATTCCGATAACCCTAGCGGCGTTCCTATACTCGCCCATAATACTGGTAGAGGAGCGTTTTTTATAGGGTATTCAATACAAATACGAACTTTAGACATATTACCCTTCATTTAATTGAATAAATACCTGAAAACGTTCGCAATATACGTTAAAATTACGAGAAATAAAAATTTAATTATATCAATTAACTTATTTTTGAAGGTTAGATTTTTCGAAACAGAGAGGTAATAATTGTTTTACATTATTGAGCTGAATTATTTCTTCTGTTCCGAACAGTAAAACCTCAATATCTGTGTCAAAACGCATTTCCGACTCGAGTAATACCTGTCTGCATGAACCGCAAGGGGTGATTGGTGACGCTAGAAACTCTCCTTTTGTATAGGCTGCAATTGCAATTGTTTTTACTGCTGTTGTTGGATATTGTGCATTAGCAAAAAATAGTGCTACACGCTCAGCACATAATCCTGAAGGGTAGGCTGCGTTTTCTTGGTTGCTACCTGAAAATATTTCGCCATTTTCTAACTCTACTGCTGCACCCACCTGAAACTCGGAATAAGGTGCATAAGCTTTGTAAACTTGCTCTTTCGCTTTTTCAATGAGCTGCTGTTGCTTTTCAGTTAGCTCATTAAATGTATAAACTGTGATTTTTGATTCAATTATTCGTTTAAACATAGATTATTTTGAATGATTATGTAATTTTATTGACAAATATACGATTTTTTTATTTTAACTTTGCCATCTCTAAAACGACAATTTGTTGTGTAATGCACCGAATGCCGCTTAAAATGGTATAAATGACTACAAAACAGCGTTATAAAATTATTCTTGATTGGTTTAAAACCAATCAGCCTATCGCCGAAACAGAATTACATCATTCGAACCCCTACGAACTGCTTGTAGCTGTCATTCTTTCGGCTCAATGTACTGATAAAAGGGTTAATATGGTAACCCCTGCTTTATTCCAACAATTTCCAACGCCCGAAGTTCTTGCCGCGTCAAATTCAGATGTTGTTTTCGAATCTATTCGTTCCATTTCTTATCCAAATAATAAAGCGAAACATTTGGTGGGCATGGCTCAAAAACTTGTGTCTGATTTTGGTGGTGAGGTCCCGTCTGATGTTGATGAGTTGCAAACACTTCCTGGTGTAGGACGTAAAACAGCCAACGTGATAGCCTCGGTTGTGTTTAACAAAGCTGCCATGGCTGTCGATACGCATGTGTTTCGCGTTTCGGAACGTATAGGCCTTACTACCGACTCTAAAAACCCGCTACAAACCGAAAAGGAATTGGTTAAACATATTCCCGATGAGTTGATTCCTATTGCACATCATTGGCTGATTTTACATGGTCGGTATGTTTGTGTAGCGCGAAAACCTAAATGTACCGAATGTGGCATTACACAATGGTGTAGGTATTTCAAAATGGTTAATAGTAAAGTATCACTAAACACTAATCACTAACCACTAATCACTAACCACTATATAAATATGCATTTTTATCCAAAGTTACTTGATACATTACAACATTATACAAAAAAACAATTTTTTGCTGATGTAAAAGCGGGATTAATTGTAAGTGTTGTAGCATTACCATTGGCTATTGCTATCGGAATTGCATCGGGGGTAACACCCGAAAAGGGATTGTATACAACTATCATTGCTGGGTTTATTATTTCATTTCTGGGTGGTAGTAAGGTGCAAATTGGTGGCCCTACAGGTGCTATGATTATTGTGGTGTACGGTGTAATTCATGAGTATGGTGTGGCTGGATTAACCGTGGCTACCATAATTGCTGGCGTAATGTTAATTGCTATGGGGTTGCTCAAGATGGGTGCTGTAATTAAATTTATACCATTTCCGGTTATTGTGGGGCTTAATAGTGGTATTGCTGTTAATATTTTTAGTTCTCAGATTAAAGATTTATTCGGTTTGCAAACGCCGCAACTTCCTGTCGATTTTATTCATAAATGGTTGTTGTATTTTAAACATTTCGATACCATTAACTTTGCGTCTTTCGTTGTTGGATTGCTGTCAATTCTTATCATTGCGATAGCACCAAAGTTTTTGAAAAGAATTCCTAGTTTTTTGTTTGCAATTGTAATAATAACTGTTCTAGTGTATGTATTGCGCGAAAAATTTGGTGTGGAAGGTATTCAAACTATTGC
>JAGNPC010000035.1 GCA_017989795.1 Paludibacter sp.
TGTGGATTCGCTGGGCTATATTAATCGCACCAAAGTGGCGGTTGGTGGCCACTCGTATGGTGCATTTATGACGGCCAACTTACTCACTTATTCCAATCTTTTTGCTTGCGGCATAGCGCGCAGTGGTGCTTACAACCGCACGCTTACGCCCTTTGGCTTTCAGAGCGAACAGCGCAACTACTGGGATGTGCCCGATGTGTATAACCGCATGTCGCCCTTTATGCAGGCCGATAAAATGAAAACACCTATGCTTCTTGTGCACGGTGAGGCCGATAACAACCCAGGCACATTTACCTTGCAGACGGAACGCTACTTTCAGGCACTAAAAGGCTTGGGAGCTCCTGTACGCATGGTTATTTTACCCAAAGAACAACATGGTTACGTGGCGCGCGAAAACATTCTGCACTTGCTTTGGGAACAGGATAAGTTTTTGGAGAAATACTTGAAGTAATTCATTTTATTTGATATTACCTTAAATGCCTGAATAAGATTTTTTGTGTACTTTTGCATAAAGATAAAAGCAAATTCGATTTCTTTAAAGTAAAAGCAATAACAAATGAATATTTTTCAAGATACAGGACAGTATGCCTTATTAATGAAGCGTGTGTTGGTTAAACCCGATAGAAGCAAAATGTTTTTTCGTCAGTTCCCAAAAGAGCTGGAGAAATTAGGGCTACAAAGTTTACCTATTGTTATTATTATTTCGGTTTTTATTGGTGCTATTATGACTATTCAAACCAAACTTAACACCGAAAACCCACTGCTGCCGACTTATAGCACTGGTTTAGTAACGCGTGATACGCTTTTGTTGGAATTTTCGTCCACTATTCTGTGCCTTATTTTAGCTGGTAAAATTGGTTCTAATATTGCGTCCGAAATAGGTACTATGCGTATAACCGAGCAGGTTGATGCACTGGAAATTATGGGTGTAAACTCAGCCAACTATTTGATTTTACCCAAAATAACGGCTTTTGTTTTTATGATGCCTTTTTTGGTTATCTTTAGCATGGCTGTTGGGCTTACAGGTGGGTACTTTGTAGGCGTATTTACCGATATTATTACCACTGCCGATTATTTGGTCGGCATTCAGTATGCTTTCATCCCCTATTATGTATTTTATTCGTTGGTAAAATCCTTGGTTTTTGCTTTTCTTATATCGTCGGTGGCTGCTTATTATGGCTATTACGCCTATGGTGGAGCGCTTGATGTGGGTAAGGCAAGTACCAATGCAGTAGTGAATAGCAGTATTTTAATTCTGTTTTTCAACCTGCTCATTACTAATTTAATGCTAAATAGTTGATGTGTTGATGTGATGATGTGATGATGTGTTGATGAAAGAAATAGTAAATGACTAAATAGTAAATCAAAATGATTGAAGTAAAAAACATAGATAAATCATTTAACGGAAATCATGTATTGAAAAATATTTCGGCGGTGTTCGAAAATGGCAAAACAAACATGATAATTGGCGCCAGTGGCTCGGGTAAAACGGTGTTGATGAAGAGTATTATTGGACTTCATCGTGTTGATAATGGGCGAATTGAATACGACGGGCGCAACTTGCCTGAAATGCGTATGAGTGAAGTTCGAATTCTTCGTCGTGAGGTTGGGATGCTTTTTCAAGGCTCGGCTCTCTTCGATTCATTAAGCGTGCTCGAAAACGTAATGTATCCACTCGAAATGTTTGCCAAAACATCAAAGGCCGAAATGATTGAGCGTGCCCGTGTGTGTTTGCAGCGTGTGAGTTTGCCCGAAAAATCGTTTGGGCTAGCTCCCTCCGAAATTAGTGGTGGTATGCAAAAGCGTGTGGCTATTGCACGTGCTATTGCCCTGCAGCCGAAGTACTTATTTTGCGATGAGCCTAACTCAGGCCTCGACCCACAAACCTCGCTTATTATCGATCAACTTATTCACGAAATTACCCAGGAGTTTGATATCACCACCATTATTAACTCGCATGATATGAACTCGGTGATGGAAATTGGCGAAAATATATTTTATTTCAATAAGGGCGAAAAAGCATGGCAAGGAAGTAAGGAAGATATTTTTCACGTGGACAACGAAGACCTCAATAATTTTGTATTCGCATCTGAGTTATACAAAAAAGTAAAACGCACAAATTCATAAACAAAAAAATCCGGACTTATAAATCCGGATTTTTTTTATTGAAAACTTAAGTCGTTTTATTTCAATAATTCAAGTTCTATTTTACCTAAATACCAGCCACTTTTAGCTACTTGGGCTATAACTACCTGCTTGCCGTTGCGGTTTGTTTCTTTGGCATTGTCGAGCAAGGTGTGTGAGTGTCCACCAATAATTACATCAATGTAACGCGTTTCACGCGCCACCTGAAAGTCGTTCACCTCTTTAGCTTTTGCATCCGATCCCAAATGTGATAAGCAGATTATTAAATCACACTTTTTATTTAGCTTCAAAAACTTCGACATTTTGTTGGCCTCAACTATGGGGTCGCTATACGTTAAACCGCGGTAATTACTCTCAATAATTAAACTCTTAGGTTGTATGTTTAGTGCCATAATGCCTATTCTCAAACCAAATTTTTCAAGGATTAGGTATGGTTTTACGTAATTGGCTATTGGCGTATTCGATACATCGTAATTGGAGCTAATAACGGGGAATTTGGCATTTTTCAATATTACGGCTAAGGTATCAATACCATTGTCGAACTCATGATTGCCGAGTGTTACAGCATCGTATTTCATTTTGTTCATCGCATCAACTTCTATACGGCCATTGAAAAAATTAAAATAGGCTGTGCCTTGCGAAAAATCGCCCGCATCTAGTAGTAATACATTTGGTTCTTCGCTTTTAATCTTATTAATCATGCCTATACGCCGCGCATATCCACCCATGTCCGACGTTTTGAGTGTTGATACATCGGTTGGTTCTACCTGACTGTGGGTGTCGTTGGTATGTAAAATGGTTAGTTTAATTTTCTCCTTGGCTTCTAATGCAAACGCCGCTACAAGCGTTAGTAGTAGTATAAAAGTGCGTATAGTTCTCATATCCCGTTTCTCCTTATTATTTTATGGTTATTCGTCCATCAAGTTTAGCGTCAATCGGGCGACCTTTGGCTGTTTCGCCTTGTATGTAGTTGAGTAGCATTGATCGTACTTTAATGCCCGTATTTATGCGTTTTTGGTGGGCGGTCAATGCACTCATCTTATCGTTACCACCAGCCAAATAATCGTTCGTTGCTACCGTGTAAACTTTCGCTAGATCTATCGCTTGGCCATTCACAAAAATATCCACCGCTCGTTTTTCGGCTATTGTCATGCGTAAACCCGAAATGCCTTCGCCGCCCATCGAGGCGAAGTATTGGCACAGTTCATTTATTTTTTGGCCTGATAAATACAAAATCACCAATTCATTTTCGAAAGGCATCAATTCAAACACTTTGCGCACGGTTATGTTTCCAGCTGGCACCATGGTGCGCAGTCCACCAAGGTTTACAATGGCTATATCTACCTCCGACTTTAGAAATTCCGAAGCAGCAGTGCGGTAAATGTCGGCACTTAAGTTGGATAATAAGCTTTCGGGAGCATGTCCACGCATGGTTTGTGCGGCGATGCCAATTACAATATTCATTTTTGCATCAACCAGTTTTTTGTAGGGTACAAGGTAATTTTGGTAGCTTGTGTCTGCTAAGTGTTGTGTTGAAGCATCGAGAGCTATACTCGATGATGTGGCCGTGATTAGTTGCGCGTATTTTGGCGCACAGGCTGTAAAAGTGGCTATGCAGGCCACAAGTAGTATTTTGTTGAACATAAATTACTTTTTTTATACGACACGAATATAGTATAAATATTCAATTAAATGTATATGTTTTACAATGAATTAAATAATTCATACAAAAAAGGCTATCTGAATTAACTCAGACAGCCTTTCAAATGACATGTTTGTGACGCTTTAATTAAGCTTTGCCAGCACTACCCAAAACGCTAACTGTTTTGTGTGAGTACAATTTTTTCAACTCATCGCGAGCTGGGCCTAAGTATTTACGAGCATCGAATTCACCTGGTTTAGTAGCAAATACTTCACGTACAGCTGCTGTCATAGCCAAACGGCCATCCGAGTCAATGTTGATTTTACAAACTGCAGAAGTAGCAGCTTTGCGCAATTGCTCTTCAGGGATACCGATTGAATCTTTCAAGGTACCACCGTATTTGTTGATAGTTTCAACATACTCTTGTGGAACAGAAGAAGCACCGTGAAGTACGATAGGGAAACCAGGAATTTGTTTTTCAATTTCTTCCAAGATATCGAAACGCAATGGTGGTGGAACTAATAAACCATTTTCGTCGCGAGTACATTGAGCAGGCGTAAATTTGTTAGCACCATGTGAAGTGCCAATAGAAATAGCCAATGAATCAACACCTGTACGTTGAACGAATTCAACTACTTCCTCAGGGCGAGTATATGTGTGGTGTTCAGCTACAACATCATCCTCAACACCAGCCAATACACCAAGTTCACCTTCAACGCTTACGCCATGAGCGTGTGCATATTCAACTACTTTTTTAGTAAGTGCAATGTTGTCTTCGAAAGAGTGGTGTGAACCATCAATCATTACTGAAGAAAATCCTGAGTCAATACAGCTTTTGCAAAGCTCAAAAGTATCACCGTGGTCAAGGTGAAGAGCGATAGGAATATTCAAACCCAATTCTTTAGCATACTCAACAGCTCCCTGAGCCATGTAGCGAAGTAAAGTTTGGTTTGCATATTTACGTGCACCACTTGATACCTGAAGAATTACAGGCGATTTTGTTTCAACACAAGCAGCAACAATTGCTTGAAGCTGTTCCATGTTGTTGAAATTGAAAGCAGGAATAGCGTATTTTCCTTCAATTGCTTTCTTGAATAAGTCATTGGTATTCACCAATCCAAGATCTTTGTAACTTACCATTTTTTTTGTTTTTTGTTGGTTTGATAATTTAACCGCAAAAGTACTCTTTTTTTAGTAAATAAAAAACAAAATCAATAGAAATAATTATAATATGATAGCAATGATGTGCTTTTATGTGCTAAACAAAAAAAGCAGCTATAGAATCTTAATCTATAGCTGCTAATTAAAATGTACCCCGAAATTTACAAGCTATCAATTGCGTTTAAATCGTCAAATGCCACTTGTAGACGAGCAATAAGCGATTCTTCGCCTTTTCGTAGCCATACGCGAGGGTCGTAAAACTTTTTATTCGGTTTTTCATCGCCCTCAGGGTTTCCAATTTGTCCTTGAAGGTAAGCACGGTTTTTTGCCTCAAATACCCTTACGCCATCCCAATAAGCCCATTGTGTATCAGTGTCGATATTCATTTTAACCACACCATAACTTATTGCTTCACGTATTTCGGCATGTGTTGAGCCCGAACCACCGTGGAATACAAAGCTTACTGGGTGCGCTTCAGAAATGCCATCTTTGGCTTTGATATATTCCTGTGAATTTTTCAGAATTACTGGTTCTAATTTTACATTGCCTGGTTTATAAACGCCATGCACATTGCCAAACGATGCGGCAATGGTGAAATTTGGTGATATGCTGCTCAATTCTTTGTAAACTTGGTATACATCTTCAGGTTGTGTATATAATAAACTATTGTCAACGCCACTATTGTCCACGCCATCTTCTTCGCCACCAGTAATGCCGAGTTCTATTTCCAATGTCATATCTATTTTACTCATACGAGCTAGATAGGCCTTGCAAATTTCAATGTTTTCTGCTAATGGCTCTTCGGATAAATCGAGCATGTGCGAGCTAAAAAGCGGTTTTCCTGTTTCTGCAAAATGTTTTTCACCTGCATCAAGCAATCCATCAATCCAAGGTAATAATTTTTTTGCAGCATGGTCGGTATGCAGTACAACATAAACGCCATAAGCTTCGGCTAGCGTATGAATATGTTTTGCCCCTGCAATAGCGCCTAGTATGGCTGCTTGTTGTCCTTCGAGCTTCAATCCTTTGCCTGCATTGAAAGCTGCTCCGCCATTCGAAAACTGAATCATAATTGGCGAATTAGCAGTTTTTGCAGCTTCAAGTACCGCATTTACGGTTGACGAGCCTACCACATTAACCGCTGGTATAGCAAATGCATTTTCTTTTGCTACTTTAAATATAAATTGTAAATCTGCACCTGTAACTACTCCAGGCTTTACGTTTTCTGATATTTGTCCCATTATTTTATAAATTAAATTGATTTGAATAGCACTATAACAAACCTACATTAATAAAGTTGCTTTGATATCTTAGTATATCATTTTTTTGGTTTTATTAAATATCGCTATTCGAAAACGAATAATTTGTGGGTTTTTGTGGTTGAATTTTCGGCTTATTCGGTCGTTTTTTGTATTTAAATTGAAATTTGACATTCAAATGCAATCTTTGCGGTATTAATAAAAGTTATAAAATGTTTTTGAACGCTCTTTATTTGTAGTTGTAATGATTACAAACTTACTATCCAAACTACTCTATATTAAGATGTAAATTCTCTAGTTTTTTTTAAAATATGATTTATTGTGTGAAAAATTGAATTATTATAAAGCATTTCATCTAAAATACGCTTTTTAGCTGTCATAATTATTACTACATTCGCATTCGAAAGTCACCATTACAGGGAGCTTCAACAACCTTTCTCTTTTGCGATAAAAACTATCTGCATTCCGGGTATTGCGTTACCCAAATTCAATCATCAATTTTATTCTATTTAAATAATAAAGTTAGCTTCACATGAGTTGACTGTTTTTATTTTATTGCAATTACCCATTTTATGTAATTAGTGCGTATTTAAATTCATTGCACTTTTATATTGGAACATAAAAAACTTATCAAAAGTGATGAGTTCAATCAATTCAATTTTATTAATTAATTATTCAAATTATTTATGAAGAAAATTAGTTTAGCAGCAGTATTGCTGATTTGCGGATTTACAGCCTACGGACAGGCCGTAAAAGACAGAAATGTTATTCCAGTAGCTGTAAGCCTTAACCAGGTTTTACGCATGACGGTAACCAATGGCGGTAACATTGAGTTCGTGTTTAACACAATTGAAGATTACAAAAACGGTATTTCATCAGAAGTTGCGTCGGCTGCTGCTAACCCAACTACTTCTGGCGATATGTACAAAACTGATTTTACTGTGTCTTCATCTACTCGTTGGGCTCTTACTTACGGAACAGAAGAAGCTACTTTTTTAGGAACTGATAATCCCAATACTGCATTTGCATTAAACAACGTAGGTTTTACAATTACAAACAATGGTGTAAATACGTTTGAAGCTGCTGCTGCTGCTAAAGGTTTTACTCCTGCTGCGTCACTTTTTAGCGTACCTACAGCTAATGCTACCGAAGTTGCTGCTTTGGAAACGTATCCAGTAAAATTAATTGAAGATAACAACACTATCAATGCTAACGCTGGAGATGCTGCTGATAACTCATTTACTTTGAACTGGCGTTGTGGTACTGCAGAGCAAGGTTCTGTAGTTCCTATGAATGATGTTAAAATCATCGACCAAAACCCAAGTCCTGCTCCTGACCGTTACGTAGTTAACGTATTGTTCGATTTAGCTATTGACTAATCGGTTTATTATAGTAATTTTGAAGATTGATCGACACTACAGTGCCGATCAATCTTTTTCTTGTATTTAGAATTAAAACTCAATACGTCTCAAATGTTTACATCCAATCTTTTAGCAAAGAAACATATTCTAATTGTTGCGTTAATGTTATTTAGCGCTCATTCGGTTTTTTCGCAAGAGTGGAATGCTGCTCGACTTCAGGTTCTTTATGGAAGTAATCTTCCGTTTAATTTTAGTAGTATAAATAAAATTAAGAAAGGGATTGAAGTTCCAACGGGTACAAGATTTGGGGTTACTTTGGCCGATTCGAGCAAAATTGGTCATACATTGCAAGGTTTTGTGCTCTACTTTAGAGCTTTTAATAATCAGGCCAATATTAAGGGTGATGTTCATACTTTGCCGCTAAATAAAATACGCGTGAAGGCCGAAAATGTGATTGGTCTCGAAGCTGGAAACTCTACGGGTTATCAGGATTTATCGTCCGATTGGGTGCCCTTGTTTACATATACCAATTTGACCTGGGTCAATCTTTCGTGGGCAACGCACCAGTTAAATATTTCGTATCAATGTGGAAAACCCACTGCCGAAGGCGGAAATGGATCATTGATGGGCGAAGAGCCTGATTTTTACAATGTTGAAATTGAATTTGAATTGGTGCCTACAGGACCTGGGTTTTAACTACTTTACGCTTTAATAATACAGAATGACAGTTCCAATTTTCAAAATGAAAAATACAGCACTCCATCGTTTGGTGCTGTTCGTGGCTGTGTCGTTTTTTATTATTTCGCCTCTCCATTCGCAAGATAATTCCATTCAGCTTAGTTTTAATAAATCAAATGATAGTATTACGGCTGGAAATATCAATTTCAATATCCTTAAAATATATAATCCATCAGCTAAAACGATAAATGCTTCGCTGCTATTTTCGGGACCCGAAGAATGGAGTATTATTTCAATGACTAGCGAACAATTGCAACTCAATGCAAACGATACTTTATATGTTCCTATTCATATTTCTCCTTCAAATAATGCCATAGGTGGTATTTCTTACATTATTTCGGCTTTACTTAAAACCGACGACCAGACATACATGGCCAGTACAAATGTTTCGGTAACTGCATCTTCCAAATGGGACTTTTCGGTCTACAAAAATAATCTATTTTTTACCGAAACAAATCCAAGCACTACTTTACACATCAAACTTGCAAATAGAGGTAATACCAATGAGCTTGTAAAACTTAATTATAAAGTAGGTAAACTTATTTCATTCCGTAATAACGATACTGATTATTCGGAGTATATTAATTTGGCCGCACATAAAGATACACTCATTTATCAAACGGTAGCGCATCAAACTAAATTATCGGCTACAGATAAGCAACGGTATGCAAATAATTGGAAAGAATCGTCGGTTGTGGTTAGTGCGTCAACAGATAAAGAGTCAAAATCTACTGCACTGCAACTTCAAAAACTGAATAGCGTTTTCGAAAATCAACGTAATCAAAGCGCATCGCCGCTAAATATCGACTATCAGATGTATAACCTGATGGCTAGGCAGCCCATACGTAATAGCCTCAGAGCATACGGAAGTTTATTGTTTAAAAAAAATAGAGAACTACAGTATTCGGCTGGTGTACAGAGTATTTACTTTGGCGAAACGACGACTAAATTTGATTTTACGCGACAGTTTCAGTATAGTTTGGCCTACAATAGTAAGATGAACTCAATACAATTGGGTTACAATGTGAGCAATGGTAGTTTGCACACGCTTAACGGACGTGGTATTGTGGGTAGTTTGCGGTTTGCTCGTAATGCGAGTATCAAATATAGTTTTATTCAAAATCCTTATTCCGATATTGTGGGCCAGAGCGCGGGGGTGAATTTCGGTCTTGGCCCTTTGGCGCTAAATACCGAAATTGTACACGAAAAAGCGAATCGCAATAATTATCAAGCCACTTCGGGCGGTGCTGGTCTTGGGTTTACATTGTTTAAAAGTCATTCGGTTAATCTTCAATTGTTAGGCTCAAAGGTTACGCACGATCTGGGAACCAAAGATACTAGCGTGCTCGGTTTAAGTTATAAACTCACCTATAGCATACGATACAAAGATTTTAATTTGCGTTTAAATAGCATGAGCTCCGAGCGTAACTATATTCAAAATTCGGGTCTCCAACAAACTTACTTAGATAGTCGCTTACGTGTAAATGATAAAATCTACTTTACACTTTACGGTAACCGTCAGTATTACGCCACTTCGCGCTATCCATATAGCTTTTATAATCAGTCAAATCATAATTTAACAGATTACGCTCGACTATCTATGTCGTTTTATACAGGAAAAGTGATTTTCCAGTTTGGCCCTAATTACAGCGGTTCTACGCGTGAAGTTTTTAGTGGTTTGGCTAATTTCAAAAGTGAGTACATCACCCACCAACCGGGTGTCTGGACTTCGGCAACGGTAAAATTGGGTGGTTATCGGTCCATCACACCCAATGTGTCGCTTAATACCGTACGTTTTAACTTCAAAACTACCGATCCATCACTCGAAAACTTTACCCTCAATAATAATTTGTCCTATTCAGTAGGCTTAAACTATTTTGATGCTAATTGGCGTATAAATGCTTATTATGCAAGTGGGTCAACGAGCGATTTGTATCGAAGTGTGCAGGTTGATGAAAAACCAACACTATCTAGTAGTCTTCAGTTTAGACCTATGTACGAAAACTATTTTTTTGATCGAAAAGTGCGCCTGAGTGCCTATTTGAATTATGCTTATTACATGCCTTCGGGGCGCGAAAATATTGCTTATAATATAAAATACGATCATTTTTTTAAAAAAGGATGGAACTTATCTGTAAGTGGGTTTATGTATACCAATATCCGAATTTTGGATGATGAAAGAGGACGTGTTTCAACCAAAGATGTAAATGTGATGGTTGGTGTTACCAAAGCATTTAATATTCAACAGCCTCGTATTAAATATCATAATTTGAAAGCTGTATTCTTTAATGATATGGATGGTGATAGGTTGAAATCAGAAAATGAACCACCGGTATCAAATATCGTTGTGGGAGTTGAAAAAAGTCAACTGCGTAGAAACGAAGCAAGTGCAATTCCTGAAATTAGATTAATATCTGATGTCAATGGACAGATTGCTATTAATAATTTACCACGTGATGATTATCGGTTAAGCTTTTCACCTATTTCAAATTTAGAATATCTGTATTTTTTAAATGGTAGCGAGCAGACTTATATGAACGAAAAAAACAATACCTTGTATATTCCGCTTGCCGAGAGTTATAAAATTAAAGGTAGAGTTATTGTAAAACGTGACCCAAATAGTACAGAAGGAAAAATTGATTTGAGTGGTATAAGGGTTACTGCCAAAGGTACAAATGGCGAAGTGTACTCTGTGCTTACTGATAATTTCGGTGCTTACGTGCTCAGTGTGCCTAATGGCGACAAATACAAAGTAAAAGTAGCAAATGTGTTTGGAGCATACTTCAGAATAGATACCGACGAAATGACGGTACAATTTACTCAAAATAAAACATTAAATGTGGATTTTGTATTTGTGGAACAAAAACGCGAAATCCAGTTCGACAATGGAAATCAATTTTATAATTTCAATAGTATAGGTAACCCTTAAGGGCTTTTCGTTTCTTACCTATTCGTATTCTCTAACGATTATTATTAAACGTATCTTAATATACCTAACTGTAGGTATTGGTTGAGGCTACCTGCAATTGTATTTTTGCATTATTAATTTAATAATAATAAATGAGAATGAAAAAGATTATTACATTGTGTTTAGTGGGTTTGTTTTCCGCAACTTATATGTTTTCGCAGGAAGTGGCACAATCAAACAGTATTCAAAATACGGCTGATATTTTGGTTAACTCGGATCAAAAGCTAACTATTGGTG
>JAGNPC010000274.1 GCA_017989795.1 Paludibacter sp.
CCATAACCCGTCATCGATAAAATCATACACTAATAGTTTAAATAGGTTTGTGAAATACAAAAGTACAATTTCTTTTCTGAATAATAACCCATTTCGCTTTTTTTAGTAAACACTGTTTCAACCACCATTCATTTTATAAATGGCAAAAAACAAACTCGGAGGCGATAAAAAAACGTCTCCGAGTTTGTGATAATTTTAGCTGTATAATGAATTTAGAAGATTATACTCTTTGTAACTAATTGTTGGACAACGAGAAACAAGTACATAAATTTAGCATTCATATATTGCTACTTGTTTAATAATGAATCTGAAACTTCAAAAGTAAATTTACACGTTTTATCATCTATTACAGTACGAATAGCAGTTCTCTGAAAAGAGATAACATCCTTTTTAAGGATAAGATTATTATGTGAATCATAAATGTAAATGCTATCTAAATAGTCATTTAATGAACTAAAACCAACCATTTCTTTAAATAGCTCAACGGTTGAATTTGGAAGAATAACTGCCTCAATTTCATAACCTTGTTGATTTGCTTCCTCTTCACTAATGCCAATAAGTTTACTTGAAATAGTATCATGCAAATTATTTTTTATACATAATATCTCTGTAGAGTCATTTCCATCAATCTGTATCTTGTTGTTACAAGCACACAAACATAAAATTATAACTAATGATAATATTGTTCTCATAAAATATAGTAGTTAGTATATAGATTTAACAAATGCAGCATATCCTATTGTAATCTAAAAAAATGCACATTCGGTAACTACTGATAGCTCATGTTACCAAACGTGCATTTTTTTAGTTTGAATTTAAAAGTTCTGGAGTTAATTCTAGTAGAGATTTTTGGACATATTCATTAATTACTTCACACTTACATAACTCAAAATAAGGGTGTGGTACTGATACTTTATATATAGAAGTACTTTGATTATAGATTATTACTGTATCTATTTGAATATCGCCAAAGCTATGCACATCAAAGATATGTTCGGTCATATTTTCAGTGATTTCACCTGTTTTTGAATATCTTATAATTGCACCCTTTTCAACTGTTGTACCAATTAAATCGTACTTTATGGTATAATTTAAACTATTTTTAATGTACATCATATCTACATAGTCATAATCTACTACCTCTTGTTTTTCAGTACAACCTAACAATGCCAAGAAACATGTAAAACAAATAATTATTTTTTTCATAGTAGTTAGTATATAGATTTAACAAATTCTATATCTACATCATTAATATCATCTCCTCCTGTTTCAATATAGTTGTGAACCAAGTTTTATTCAAAAAACCTACTGTTTTAGCAATGTATCGGTAACTACAAAAGTATTATTGCAGAGATACAAATAACCTTTTGAGGTACGTTTTTCATCTACAATCCATACTGATTCATTGATAGGCTCTTGTTTATACAGTACATGGGTAGGGTTATCACATTTAGCAATTTCGAATACTTTAAGTTGCCCAAGCGTAAAAATTACTCCCATACCCGCTTCACTATATATGGTATCTTTAGTTTGAGGCAGCACACACACCTTAATGGTATCTGTATTGAAATAAACCAGTTTATAAATGACAGATATTTGTTCATTGGTTTGGTTATCTACAATCAAGTAACCTGCTCCAGATGGAATTTCTGTTTCAATACACCCCACTAAAGCCATTAGGCTGATGGCTAATACTATTGGTTTCATAGTTTTGTTGAATTTAATTGTAAATTTCTTTTATACTAAACAAAATCAACCTATAAATAAATCTAATGTACAAGTAGCCTTTCATTACTGATTTAGTAATTCATCGGTTACTACAAACGTATTACTGGAAAAATAACAAAATCCTTTTTTAGTGTATTTTTCATCTACAATCCATGCAGACTCATTGATAGGCTCTTGTTTATACAGTACATGGGTAGGGTTATCACATGTCGCAATTCTAAATGTTTTAAGCTTTCCAGACAGAAAAAAAGACCCAATAAAATCACTTTCATAAATAGTATCTATGGTCTGCGGTGGGATACATTTGGTAATTGTATCTACGTTGTCGTAACAAACCTTAAAAGTTATAGAAAGAGACTCATTGGTTTGATTATTTACCATTAAATAGGCTGTCCCAAATGGGTCGGATTCAACGCATCCGACTAAAGTTATTAAACTGAAGGCTAATACTATTGGTTTCATAGTTGTTTAATTTTAATTGTAAATTTCTTTTATTTTTTCTTTATCCATGGCTGACAAATAGTAATTAACTCCCCATGTTGTTCCATCTTTTTTGGTGATAGTTGATTGTCCATTTTTAGAAAATGCATCAGAGGGATATAACATAATGGATTTAAAATCAAACTCACCATAAGTTTGACACGAGGTTTTCAGATATTTGTCAAACGCATATTTAAATTCAGGCTTTATATTGTCCTTAATAACAATTACATAATCATCACGGTCTGGGCGTTGATGTTCGTGTATCAAGCCTAAACTATGACCTAACTCGTGTCTATAAGTCCGATCATTTCCTTTATTTGCTTTTATTGTAATTGCTGACCACGGTACATAACCGAGACTGGAATATCCTCCTGCATCTATATCTTCTTCATGTATCCAAATATGCCAATAAACACCAAGCCCCCAAACAAACTGGTTCCAGCCTGAGTTACTAATTTCTCGGTATTTAATTCTGTTATTGGTAGCAGCCTCCCACTCAGTCATAGCACTACGCACACCATTTTTTGTGGCATCCGACACACTTTTACCAAAACGGTAATCTATTGTTTTGGGTGCTTTAGGCCATTTGCTCAATAAGGTATATCTGGCTAAGCGTTGTGGTCCATCGGTAGTAGTAATATGTTCGGCTTGTTGTAAAATATCGAACTTGCTATAGACCTGCTCGCCTATGCTATAAGTCATACTCGATGGGTCTAACTTCACATCATTTTTTGCTAATTCGGCAACAACCAATGGGTGTTCATTGATTTCGGCCAACAAAGCATTGTATTGAGCGATATAAAAAGCCTCATCTTCTTGAGTGCTTTCTTGTTCGCCAGCAACAAGACTTGGTTTAGGAGCATTTTTTAGTTCATTGAGTTCATTTATAATGTCACACTTCTCGTCAAGGCTCATCGATTTTAAATCAAGCGTTGAATTTTTATTGCTGCGAGCTATTTTCTGTATTTCGGCCGTTTCTTGTTTAGAATATTCGTACGTCAATAATTTATCTACGTATTTGGTTTTCATTTCTGTAAATGAAAGCGGTTTTTCCTGTTGTGGCTCTTGTATAGGATTGTTTTTATCACTTTCGCATCCAGTAAGTGTCACTATCACAGTAGCAAATGTAATTAATAGTTTTTGCATTTTCATAGTTTTTTAGAGGTTTTTTTAATTTTTTTAGTAAATAAGTTGTACGAGTTACGTTGTTTTTGTGTTTGCCTTGGAGTGTTTTTGTGAATAATAGGTTTTGGTATAGCGGTAGCAGGGCAAAATGGTGATTTTATTTACCACAGATGGCAAGTCTATAGTCCATTGTTTGTAGTTTGGTTCGCTTTGCAAAACGGTACAAGTTAGCTTTTTACACCTTCCACTTTTGATAACACCACGTAAGAATAGTGCAAATATATGTAAAAGAAATGTAAAAAATTACCCCCCCCCATTATTTAACTAACTTTAACTAAATTTGATTTAGTTTTAACTTTTTGGAACTATGCAAAACACGTATGTAGGTTACAGTGTATAAGATTATGTGTCACGTTTCTAAAATTACAAACAAACCATTCTCCAAATATAAATTTAAATACGTATCTTTGCAAGTAACAAGTTTATTATCATAATGGCTACTAT
>JAGNPC010000275.1 GCA_017989795.1 Paludibacter sp.
CAAACACCGAAGCAATTTCAATATTCCAATAATTGGCATTACGGGCAGCAATGGCAAAACAATAATCAAAGAATGGCTCTACCAATTACTTCAAGCAGATTTTAAAATAACTCGTTCGCCACGCAGTTACAATTCACAAATAGGCGTACCGCTATCAGTATGGGGTTTAAATGCGAGCACCGAACTTGGTATATTCGAAGCTGGTATTTCAAAACCTAACGAGATGGACAAGCTTGAGCCGATTATTAAACCTACAATTGGCGTTTTCACTAACTTGGGCGAAGCACATCAAGAAAATTTTCAGAGCTTAAAACAAAAATGTGCCGAAAAAATGAAGCTCTTTGCCCATTGCAAAACGCTAATTATTCATGCTGATAATAAATTGGTTGATATCTCACTTGCTCAAATGGATTTGAAGGCCGAAATTTTCAGTTGGGGTACAAGCGACAAAGCAAACATACAGTTACTTTCAACACAAAAAAAAGCAAACAGTACTACATTTGAATTAGTATTTAACAATAGCACATTCGCTGTTTCAATTCCATTCAACGACGATGCCTCTATCGAAAATGCCCTTCATTGTATAGCCGTACTACTTGTACTTGGCTATAAACCTGAGCAAATAGCAGAGCGAACAAAAAAACTCGAATCGGTAGCCATGCGACTGGACGTGAAACAAGGCGTCCGAAATTGTGTTCTTATTAACGACAGCTACAATTCTGATTTAAACTCGTTAAGCATAGCGCTCGACTTTTTAATACAGCAGTCAACTACGAGCCAAACGTCAAAAACACTTATCTTATCGGACATTTTACAAACAGGTCTATCCCCAGCCGAACTTTACAGCAAAGTGGCAGGGCATTTAAAAAATAAAGATATACAACAGTTTATTGGCATTGGCCCCGTAATAGCGCAACATGCCGACTGTTTTTCGTTCATAAAAAATGCATTTTTCACCGATACGGATAGTTTTCTGAAATCGGAATTACTATTCGAGCTACACAATGAAGTAATATTATTGAAAGGTGCGCGCAGCTTCGAATTTGAAAAAATATCCGAAAAACTGGAATTAATTGCTCACGAAACCACGCTCGAAGTAAATCTAAATGCATTAATTGATAACTTAAATTACTTCAGATCGAAGCTAAAACCCGACACAAAAGTGATGTGCATGGTAAAGGCCTTTGCTTATGGAAGTGGCGCTGTAGAAGTAGCACGAACGCTCCAACACCACCGCTGCGACTATGTGGCAGTAGCCGTAGCCGACGAGGGAGCTGAGCTTCGCCGCGAAGGTATCCGAATTCCAATAGCCGTAATGAACCCTGAAATAGGTAGCTTCGGACTCATTTTCGACCATAAACTTGAACCCGAAATTTACAATTTCAGGTTACTGAATCATTTTATTGACGCCGCTAAAAAACAAGGAATAACCGACTATCCTATACATATAAAAATAGATAGCGGCATGCACCGATTAGGTTTTGAAATGGATGACATGACTCAACTCATCCAAATCTTGCAAAACCAACAACAAGTAAAAGTGCGTTCTGTATTTTCGCACCTAGCAGGCGCCGACGATGCCAAATTTGATTCATTTACACATGAACAAGTTAGCGTTTTCAGCAACTGTGCCAACCAACTACAGCAAGCATTTACACATAAAATAATGCGTCATATTCTGAATTCGGCAGGTACTGAACGTTTTTCACAGTATCAATTTGATATGGTGCGCCTTGGCATAGGACATTATGGCATTAGTGCAATTCCTGGTCAAAAACTACCGCAAGTATGTACTTTAAAAACAATTGTTTTACAGATAAAAAACATAAAAGCTGGACAAACGGTAGGTTATAGTAGAAACGGAAAAGTTGTTAACGATAAACAAATAGCCATACTCCCCATAGGTTATGCCGATGGTTTCGATCGCAAACTTAGCAATGGTGTAGGCCAAGTGCTAATCAACGGAAAAAGAGCTAAAGTGATTGGCAATGTATCAATGGACTTGATAGCTGTTGATGTAACTGGTTTGGATGCCCAAGAAGGTGATTCGGTAGAGATTTTTGGCGAAAACCTAACCATATCCGAAGTGGCAAACTGGCTAAATACCATTCCTTACGAAATATTAACCAGCGTTTCGCGAAGAGTAAAACGTATTTATTACCAAGAGTAAAAAATGATTGCAGCAATAATTAGTGAACCAACACAAGCCGAACCGATAATTAAGAGCATTCAATATTTAGCTACAGCTTTAGGCAAACAAGCCACTTTGGCAATTATTGCACCTACCAATAATGAATTTGATATAGCTAAAAAAGCAATAGAAGAGCATTTAACTACAATAACATCACCTGATTGTAAAATAGTTAGATTAAACAAGATACAAGCTACAACTCATTTTTGCGAAACGAATGAAATTTCGTTTCTGCTTTTACAAACACACAACGCTAGATCCAAAAACATACAAAAAAGTCTGAATGCCTGCCGTGAATTGCGTATTCCATACCTACTTTTAAAGGAAAATCAACAACTTATACAGCTCAACAAGGTGCTCGTACCCGTTAATTTTCTGGAAGAAGAACTCGAAAAAGCACAGTTTGCAAGCGCATTTGGCAGATTTTGCAATTCCGAAATTGAGCTGCTACAAGCCAACGATTACGGTCGTAAAGCAGCATCAAATACAGAACGTATACTTGAACTACTGGCCAAATTTAATTTACTTGTAAAAGTTACCAAAGCCAAACACGATAGTTTTAAAGTAGATTTTGAAGCCATTGACATTGCCAGTCAAACGCAAGCAAACATCATACTCATCACCGCATCGCGCGAGTATGGTCTCGACGATCTGATTTTTGGACCTCGAGAACTAAAACTGATAAAAAAATCGGCCACACCACTCCTACTCATCAACCCACGAGGCGACTTATATGCTTTGTGTGATTAAAAAACTGCCATTCTGCCACATTTTCTGCCAATTAGCACACACTATGGCATTTGGCAAAATTATTGCTATTAGCCAACTAAAAAAAATACGATTTATAATTTTTTGGATTATGAAGAAACAGAAACAACACGAAGAAACAGTTGAAGTAACGCAAGTTGAGATTCAGAATGAAACAGTAGAAACAACTGAAAACAACTCTGTTGAAGAGCAAGATACAAACGACACAGGCGCTCAAATTGAAGAACTAACGCAAAAATGTGCCGAATTAAATGATAAAAATCTTCGTTTAATGGCTGAGTTTGATAACTTCCGCAAACGCTCACTCAAGGAACGTAGCGAACTAATCAAAACAGCTGGTGAAAGCCTATTAGCCAATATGTTACCTCTTATCGACGATTTTGAACGTGGCCTTAAAGCTACCGAAACATCCGAAGACGTACAGGCAATAAAAGAAGGCGTGGATCTAATTTACAACAAATTTGTATCCTTTTTAACTCAAAATGGCATCAAAGCTATTCCTACCGAAAACGAAGCATTTGACACCGACCTACACGAGGCAATCACTACATTTCCAGCTCCAACCGAAGAGTTAAAAGGAAAAATAATTGACTGTGTAGCTAAAGGATATACACTTAACGAAAAAGTAATACGATTCTCGAAAGTGGTTGTTGGAGAATAGTGATTCGTAATTAGTGGTTAGTGATTAACTATTAATTAGTAAGGAATAGAAAAGTTTTAAAAAAATAGCATAGAAAAAAAATGGCCAAACGAGATTTTTACGAGATACTAGGCGTATCCAAATCAGCATCTGCCGACGAAATAAAAAAAGCTTACCGAAAAAAAGCAATAGAATTTCACCCAGATAAAAATCCAGGTGATAAACAAGC
>JAGNPC010000036.1 GCA_017989795.1 Paludibacter sp.
ATCCGTTAAATTAAAAAATGTTTTGATATTTGATATAATATAATACAATTTTCCATCATCCTCTTTTACCCATTTAAAATTAGGCAAACTCGTTTTACTCCATTCAGCTTTTTGTTTTACCCACTCCCCATTGTCATCAAACTCCAAACACGTATAAATAAAAACATCTTGTGATAGCATCCAACTTTGATTTGGAAGAGGCTCGTAGACAAGAGTGATTGAGTTATTTACTGTCGGACTTGACGGTATCGTCGTTAATTCGCCAGGTGCAGCATTCATGCTCCAAACCATGGCTATCAAGCTTAAAAGAATAATTAAAACTTTCTTCATATCATTAATTTTTTTTAAGGTGTTTTTCTTTTCAACAAAAAGACGTTTCAAATATACAACTTTTTTTGTTATTAACTCTATTTTCACACTTTTTTTTACTCAAAAAAAAGATTTTTTACATTTTATGGATGTTTTTATCCCTATAGCAAAAAAAATTGGGTAGTAAATTAATTTACTACCCAATTGCATTTACTAAAAAAATTAGTGTTATTTAACTGAATCCATGTGTGCAATTAAATCTAACACTTTGTTAGAATAACCCCACTCATTGTCATACCAGCTAACTAATTTCACAAAGTTACCATTAAGAGCAATACCTGCACCTGCATCAAAAATTGAAGTACGAGAGTCGGTAGTAAAGTCAGTAGAAACTACTGAGTCTTCAGTATACCCTAAAATACCTTTCAATTCATTTTCAGAAGCTTTTTTGATAGTAGCTTTAATTTCGTCGTACGAAGCAGCTTTTTCTAAACGCACAGTTAAGTCAACTACAGAAACGTCAGCTGTTGGTACACGGAAAGCCATACCTGTAAGTTTACCATTCAATGATGGGATAACTTTACCTACTGCTTTTGCAGCACCTGTAGAAGATGGGATAATATTACCTAAGATTGAACGACCACCTCTCCAATCTTTAGCAGAAGGAGCATCAACTGTTTTTTGAGTATTAGTAGCAGCGTGTACAGTTGTCATCAAACCTTCTACAATACCAAAATTATCATTAATAACTTTAGCCAAAGGAGCCAAACAGTTAGTAGTACAAGATGCATTTGATACGATATCCATATCAGCTTTGTATGCATCTAAGTTAACACCACACACGAACATAGGAGCATCATTCGAAGGAGCAGAGATAACTACTTTTTTAGCACCACCTGCTAAGTGAGCTTTTGCTTTGTCGATAGTAGTGAAAACACCTGTTGATTCAACAACATAATCAGCACCAGCAGCACCCCAAGCAATAGCAGCAGGATCTTTTTCGGCATAGAATTTTACTTCTTTACCGTTTACGATTAACTTACCATCTTTATTTTCAGCTGTACCTTTAAATTTACCGTGTACAGTATCATACTGCAACATATAAACTAAATAGTCAAGATCCAAAAATGGGTCATTTACTGCAACAACTTGAATGTCGTTTCTTTCTTGAGCTGCACGGAACACTAAACGTCCGATACGGCCAAATCCATTAATACCTACTTTAATCATTTTTTCTTATTTATAAATTAAGTTATTTTTTTAAGCCATGCAAAGTTACTTTTTTTTGTATTACTAACCAAAGAATTGTTTGTTTTTTTTCAAAAAAAATAGAGATTTGTTAACCCATATTTGGTTTATTAATAAATGCTATTAGGCTTGTAAACAAGTAACTGCAATTTTGTGGAAAACTATTTTCCTAATTTTCTTTTGAGGCTCATTATTATCTGTATTTTTGCACTCTAATTAAAAACAACAATAATATGTATACATGGTTTGAGTGTAAAGTACGCTATGAGAAAATAGTAGAAGGAAAAACTAAAAAAGTAACAGAACCTTATTTAATTGAAGCTTTTTCGTACACAGAAGCGGAAGCTCGCGTAATGCAAGAATTATCGCCATATATAAGTGGGGATTATTCAATCACAAACATTAAACGTGCCAAAATCGCAGAACTTTTTCCAAACGATTTGGGCGACAGATGGTATACGTGTAAAATTAATATCATTTTGCTTGATGAAAGTAGAGGTATAGAAAAGAAAGTAGCTAATTACATATTGGTACAAGCCTCTGCCGTGTTAGATGCTTGGCAAAAATTAGAAATAGGCATGAAAGGCACCTTATCTGATTATGTGGTTGTATCGATAGGAGAGAGTCCAATAATTGATATTTTCCCGTATAAAAAAGAGGAAATGAAACAAGTAATTAGTTCGACGAATGTATCAATAGAAGAATAAGATAGCTATACAATAGTAATAAAAATAGTCCTCGATATAACATCGAGGACTATTTTTATTTAATAATTTTTTTCGTAGTATCGAATAAACGATTCATTGACTAAACGTTTACCTCCTTGTGTAGGATAATCTCCAGAAAAATACCAATTACCTGTATGATTCGGACATGATTTCAACAATCCCTCTAAACTTTGGTATACCAATTCCACTGGGCATTGCACATCTTCGGGTTTGAGTAATTCTACAATTTTTTCAGAAACTTGTTCTGCTGTAAAAGGGGCATATATTTGCTTAACGTAATTCTCTATTTCTTCCTTATGCTGATTTTCTTGTTGCTTACATTTTTTGTACACATCATCAATGACGTATTGCATGTTATTGTCTTTGAGCAATGCAATCGCTGCACGAAAAGCTACAAACTCGTCCATATTCGACATGTCTATACCATAAAAATCAGGATAACGAACTTGTGGTGATGAGGATACAATTACAATCTTTTTTGGTTGCAATCGTGCTAGGATTTTAATGATACTTTGTTTAAGGGTAGTACCACGCACAATACTATCATCAATAACGACTAAATTATCTTGGTTAGGCACAATGCTACCATACGTAACATCGTACACGTGAGCAGCTAACTCATTGCGACTATTGCCTTCGGAAATAAACGTACGCAACTTGATATCTTTTATTGCTACTTTTTCTGAACGAATAGACATGGATAATATTTCATCTAACATTTCAGAAGTCAACCGTCGTCCGTACTGACGAATTTGTTGATTTTTAATATCATTCAAACGTTCGTTAAGACATTGAATCATTCCATAAAAAGCAACCTCAGAAGTGTTGGGAATAAATGAAAAAACAGTATTTTTTAAATCATTATCAATACTTTTAAGAATACCTGGCACTACATTTTCACCCAACGCTTTGCGTTCGTTGTAAATATCACAATCGCTACCACGCGAAAAATAAATACGTTCGAACGAACATGCTTGTTTGATTTTGGGTTGCAATATTTGCACTAGTCGCAAGTTTCCTGTTTTATCGAGGATCATTGCTTCTCCTGGGTTTAGTTCCTTTACCTGACTTGCTGTAAGATTTAATGCTGTTTGTATTACAGGTCTTTCAGAGGCAGTAACTACAATTTCCTCATCAGCATAATAGAAGGCGGGGCGAATTCCCCATGGATCCCGAAGCACAAAACTTTCGCCACTTCCTGTTAAACCACACATAACATATCCACCATCCCACAGCCAAGAAGATGACTGTAAAACATTTTCAATCTTAATATCTTCTTCAATAGCATATGTTATATCAGTACCTCTTTTACCCTCTTCTTTGGCTAAGGCGTATACACGTTCTACTTCACGATCAAGGCGATGCCCAATTTGCTCCAATAAAATAAACGCATCGGCATATTTACGCGGATGTTGCCCTTTTTTAGATATGTAATTAAAAATTTCATCTACATTGGTCAAGTTAAAATTACCACAAATAGCTAAATTCTTTGCTCTGTAATTATCCCTTCTCATAAAAGGATGTACATACGAAAGTCCAGCTTTACCCGTGGTACTATAACGGAGGTGCCCCATATATAATTCGCCAGCAAAAGGCACAAACTGACGAGCATATTCTACATCATCAATATCGCCATTGGCAACTTCCCTAATTTGCTTATGCATATCAGCAAATATCTTGCTTATTGCACTTGTACCCTCGGCACGTTCGCGAAACATAAATTCCTCACCAGGATGAGCATCTAATTTGACACATGCTACACCAGCACCCTCTTGCCCGCGATTGTGTTGTTTTTCCATCAATAAGTAAAGCTTGTTTAAGCCATACATCCACGTGCCGTATTTTTGTTGGTAAAAATCCAGGGGCTTACGCAGGCGAATCATCGCTATACCGCATTCATGCTTTAGTTGTTCCATTGTGGTTATGTTAGGGTCGAAAAATCAATTATTTGTATTCGTTCCAGCTTTTAATTTGTACATCATTGATATCTAAATGACAAAATGCATGTATAAATGCAGAGGCTAAACGAGCGTTTGTTAATAGTGGAATATTAAAATCAATGGCTGCACGACGAAGTTTATATCCGTTATCTAGTTCTCTTTGCGTTAAATTCTTAGGGATATTTACCACCAAGTCAATCTGTTTGCTTTTGAGCATTTCAAGAGCTTGTGGTTGCATTTCTTCGCTGGGCCAATGCACCAAGGTAGCAGGTATATCATTTTCTTGCAAGAAGGTGTGTGTACCACCCGTTGCATATAGATTAAAGCCTTTTTTAAGCAACAAACGAGCTGCATCAAGCATATCTACTTTTTGTTTTGGTGTACCTGTTGATAATAAAATATTCTTTTTCGGAATAGTATAACCTACAGATAGCATAGAAGTTAATATTGCCTCATCAGCATCATCGCCAATACATCCCACTTCGCCTGTTGAAGCCATATCCACACCCAATACTGGGTCAGCTTTTTGCAAACGAGAGAAAGAGAATTGAGAAGCTTTGATACCTACGTAATCTAAGTTAAAGGCATTTTTGTTCGGTTTTTGAACAGGTATGCCCAACATAATTTTGGTTGCTAGTTCAATAAAGTTAATTTTTAGCACTTTAGATACAAATGGAAAACTACGAGAAGCCCTCAAATTACATTCGATAACCTTAATCTCGTTATTTTTAGCTAAAAATTGAATATTAAATGGTCCTGAGATACATAGTTCTTTCGCAATTTGGTGAGCGATTTTTTTCACCCTTCTCATTGTTTCTAAGTACAATTTTTGAGGAGGAAACTGAATAGTAGCATCACCAGAGTGTACACCAGCAAACTCGATGTGTTCGGAAATGGCATACATCATTATTTCCCCTTTATCGGCTACAGCATCCATCTCGATTTCTTTGGCACTTTCGATAAATTCGCTTACTACCACAGGGTGTTTCTTAGACACATTAGCAGCTAATTGCAAAAATTCTTTCAGTTCTTCTTTGTTAGAACACACATTCATTGCCGCTCCAGAAAGCACATACGATGGACGAACAAGCACAGGGAAACCTACTTCGTCGACAAAAAGTTGCACATCTTCGAGCGAAGACAACTCTTTCCAACGTGGCTGGTCAATTTTTAAACTATCCAACATCGACGAGAACTTATGTCTATCCTCAGCTCTATCAATACTGGTGGCTGTTGTACCCAACAATGGCACGTTCATGTTATTTAAACGTAAAGCTAAGTTATTTGGAATTTGACCACCTGTAGAAACGATTAATCCATGTGGATTTTCTAATTCTACGATATCCATTACACGTTCGAACGATAATTCGTCGAAATATAAACGGTCGCAAGTATCATAATCCGTAGAAACCGTTTCGGGGTTATAATTTATCATTACCGAACGCCAACCTTCTTTGCGTATAGTTTCTAGGGCATTTACACTACACCAGTCGAACTCTACCGAGCTACCAATGCGGTATGCTCCAGAGCCAAGTACAATAATAGAGCGTTTATCGCCCAAATACTGCATATCGTTGGCTGTGCCATTGTAGGTTAAATACAAGTAATTTGTTTGAGCTGGATACTCAGCGGCTAAGGTATCAATACGTTTTACTACAGGAGTAATACCTCTAGCTTTGCGGTTGTTTCTTACTTTTATCAAACTTTCTTCACTCTCAGCACTATCGCTTGTAAGACGTGCTATTTGGAAGTCAGAAAAGCCTTGTTGTTTAGCCAAACGGAATAATTCATCATCAACATCTTCTACCGAATTGAATGCTTCCAATTCGTTGGCTGTTTCAACAATTTTGTATAATCGTTGTAAAAACCATTTATCTATTTTGGTTAAATCATGAATTTGGTCGATGGTATAGCCTTTACGAAATGCTTTTGAGATAACAAAAATACGGTTATCTGTTGGTTCGTTTAGCGATTTGTCAATATCAGCAATTACCAGTTCTTTATTGGCAACAAAACCGTGCATTCCTTGACCAATCATACGCAAGCCTTTTTGCACAGCTTCTTCAAACGTACGTCCGATAGCCATGATTTCGCCTACTGATTTCATGCTTGAGCCTAACTCGCGCGAAACGCCTTGAAACTTGCCCAAATCCCAACGAGGAATTTTACACACCACATAGTCGAGTGCAGGTTCAAAAAAAGCAGGAGTGGTTTTAGTTACTGAATTTTTGACATCGAACAACCCATATCCCAATCCCAATTTTGCAGCTACAAAAGCCAATGGATAGCCTGTAGCTTTAGAAGCCAAAGCCGAAGAGCGACTTAAACGGGCATTTACCTCAATTACACGATAATCTTCCGATTCTGGGTCGAGAGCATATTGCACATTACACTCACCCACTATACCGATATGGCGAATGATTCGGATTGCCAATTCACGCAATTTGTGGTATTCGGCATTCGTAAGCGTTTGCGAAGGAGCAATAACGATACTTTCGCCCGTATGAATACCGAGCGGGTCGAAATTCTCCATATTACATACCGTAATACAGTTGTCAAAACGGTCGCGAACTACCTCGTACTCAACCTCTTTCCACCCTTTTAATGATTTTTCGACTAATATTTGGGGAGAGAAAGACAATGATTTTTCAGCCATTGCATCTAATTCCTCTTCATTATCACAAAATCCACTACCTAAACCACCTAAGGCATAAGCCGCACGTATAATAATTGGATACCCCAAATCTTTAGCAGCTTTGCGAGCATCTTCCATATTATCTACAGCAAAACTTTTGATTGTTTTTACATCAATTTGGTCGAGTTTTTTCACGAACAAATCGCGGTCTTCTGTATCCATAATTGCCTGTACGGGAGTTCCCAATACACGCAAATTGTATTTTTCTAAAATTCCTAATCGGTGCAATTGTACACCACAGTTAAGAGCTGTTTGACCACCAAAAGCCAACAAAATACCATCAGGTTTTTCTTTTTGGATGACTTTTTCGACAAAAAATGGCGTAATGGGTAAGAAATAAATCTGGTCGGCTACCCCTTCGGATGTTTGAATGGTAGCAATATTTGGATTGACCAAAACGGTGTAAATTCCTTCTTCTTTTAGTGCTTTCAGAGCTTGAGAGCCTGAATAATCAAATTCGCCAGCTTCCCCAATTTTGAGTGCTCCTGAGCCTAAAACAATAACTTTTTTTATTCCTGGTATTAAATTCTCGTTCATTAGTCAATCATTTTAATAAATTCGTCAAATAAAAATTCTGTATCAGTAGGTCCACTTGCTGCTTCGGGGTGAAATTGGACTGAAAAGAAAGGTTTTGATTTATGTTTTAGACCTTCGTTGGTATCATCATTCATATTTTGGAAAAGAGGTTCCCATTCTTCACTCAAGGTAGTGTTATCAACAGCATATCCATGATTTTGTGAAGTTACAAAACAACGATTTGTTCCCACCATACGCACGGGTTGGTTGTGGCTACGATGACCATATTTTAGTTTATATGTTTCAGCACCACCGGCTTTTGCCAACAATTGATTGCCCATGCAAATACCAAATATGGGTACATTTCGTTTCATTGCTTTGCGTATATGTTCTACAGTTTCAGCACATGTAGATGGGTCGCCAGGACCATTAGACAAAAATAAGCCATCAAATTCGAGGGTATTAAAATCATAATTCCAAGGCACACGAATGAGCGTTACATCTCTTTTTAATAAGCAACGAATGATGTTATGTTTTACACCACAATCGACCAATACTACTTTTTTCTTTCCATTTCCGTAGTGCATTACCTCTTTGCACGACACGATGTTTACCTGATTAATTGCATTTGAATCGATAAAATCAACATCAGCATCTTCGATAACGATTTTTCCTTTCATTGCACCTTTTTCGCGCAATACTTTTGTCAATTCACGCGTATCAACGCCATAAATACCTGGCACTTTGTTTTCAATCAACCAATCGCTTAGGGTTTGTTTTGCATTCCAGTGGCTGTATTCAAACGAATATGTTGACACTACTACGCCCGAAGCATGAATTTTTTCGGACTCAAAAAAATCGGCAATTTGATGGGTTACATTGGAAGAAGGAACACCATAATTGCCGATTAAAGGAAAAGTAAATGCTAAGATTTGACCCGAATAGGAAGGGTCTGTTAAACTTTCGGGATAGCCCATCATGGCAGTGTTAAAAACCACCTCTCCTGCTTTCGACTGTTCATAACCGAAGGAGTACCCATGAAAAACGACTCCATTCTCTAACACCAACTTGGCAGCTTTGCTTTTTTGCATGTTTTACTAATATAAATATGTTACAATGAGTAGTTCTCAAAAATTGCACAAAGATACAATATTTTAGCATTCCAAACAAACAGGATTTTGCTATTTTTCAACATTTTTACACGAATAATAAATTGATTTGTTCGATAGCCATATTGATGGGAGTTAGACACTGTTTAGTATATGAAAAGTTTACTGTATATTTGCATTTTTAACATATTTATGGCAAGAAATTCGTTTTTTGAGTTTAAACAATTTAGAATTAACCAAGAAAATTGTGCTATGAAAGTTGGCACAGATGGTGTGCTGCTTGGGGCATGGACTCCCATACCACTTAGCACTACCCGTATATTGGACATTGGAACAGGAAGTGGATTACTTGCTCTGATGCTCGCTCAACGCACACATGCCCATATTGATGCCGTAGAAATAGACACCTTGGCAGCTCAACAAGCCAAAGAAAATTTCATATCTTCTCCTTGGAGCAATCGATTACAGATTTATGAAACCGATTTTCAATCATTTGCCAAAAACGAATTACATAAATATGATGTTATTGTATCAAATCCCCCTTATTTTCACAATTCATTGCATACTCCAAACAGACAACGTACAATAGCTCGACATAGTGATTCGCTTACGCTAGACGAATTAGTTGATGGCGTTGAAAAATTACTACAACCTTGGGGATATTTTTGTGTCATATTACCTACACATGAAAGTGAAATAGTAGCTAAAAAGGCTTTGCTGGCAAATCTTTATTGCACACAAAAAACGTTTGTTTACCCAACACCTACGAGCCCAGCCAAACGCATCATGCAACTATTTTCGAAAAAAGAAACAACCCCGCTTACACAGCATTTGGTAATTGAACAAGAACAAAGACATCAGTATACCAAAGAATATAGTGAACTTACAAAAGATTATTATCTAAATTTTTGAAGAGGAAAAACACTAATTCAAAAAAAATATCATTCCAAGTTTATTAATTATGTGTACATTTGTGGTAATTATGCATACAGTAACATAAAAAAATATGACAACCCGTTTACTTATTTTAAGTATACTTATTTTCACCATCACAAGTTGCACCAGTCAAACAAGTTCTTTTAAATCAGTTGATGCAAAAGAGTTTGAGCAAATATTACGTACAGATACTCTTCAAATTGTGGATGTACGCACACCTGAAGAATTTAATCAAGGACATATTCAAGGGGCTATTTGCATGGATGTTAGAAATCCAGATTTTGACTCAAAAATAATACAATTGGATAAACATATCCCTGTGGCTATCTATTGCAGAGCTGGGAGAAGAAGTAAAATTGCTGCTGAAAAAATGAGTGCAATTGGACTACAAGGATATGAGCTAGACAACGGCATTGTGTCTTGGGAAAATGAATTAACTCGTTAACTATTTTGTAAAAGGACAATAAAACGAATCATCCCTATACTGATAATACCTCTATCTGGTATATATCCACCTAAATAACATAGCTATAAAACGTTAAGGAATATTCATTTATAACAACAAATAGATGCAATACAGCAAAAAAATAGTACTTTTGCATCCTGATTTTGAATGATTCCATGTACATATAATTATGATTGACACATCTGTTTTTGACAATAAAACGGTAGCTTTTTATACACTAGGTTGCAAACTGAATTTTTCGGAAACATCTGCTATAGGTAAAAGTTTGATTGAGCAAGGGTATCGCAAAGTAGCCCCTCACGAGCCAGCCTCGCTTTGTATTATTAACACCTGCTCGGTAACAGATAGTGCTGATAAGAAATGTAGACAAACTATTACCAAAGCCATTAAAGAAAACCCAGGAGCTTTTGTTATTGTTACAGGTTGTTATGCTCAACTCAAACCCGATGATATTACTTCTATACCCAATGTTGATTTGGTGTTGGGAGCAAACGATAAATTCAATATTCCTGATATTATAGCAAAGAAGACTGCTATGCCCAACAAATTGCAAGCTAGCCCTACCAACCGAATGACTGAATTTCATCATTCATATTCGAGCGAAGACAGGACAAGGCATTTTTTAAAAGTACAAGATGGGTGCGATTATTTTTGTAGCTACTGTACTATTCCATTGGCTAGAGGCAGAAGTAGAAATGGCTCTATCGAAAATTTAGTAAAAGATGCACAAAGCATTGCAGCACTTGGTGGTAAAGAAATAGTATTAACGGGCGTCAATATTGGTGATTTTGGACATTCAACAAACGAATCATTTATTGATTTATTAAAGGCACTTGAACAAGTAGAAGGAATAGAACGTTATAGGATATCTTCTATTGAACCAAATTTATTAACAGATGATATTATTGCTCTAGTGGCACAATCTACCAAACTAATGCCTCATTTTCATATTCCACTACAGTCGGGCTGTAATGAGGTATTAAACTTAATGAAAAGACGCTACACAACCGAATTGTTTGCTCAAAAAATTGCCACTATAAAACAACTGATGCCACACGCATTTATTGGTGTAGATGTAATTGTAGGCGTACGAGGAGAAACCACATCCTATTTTGAAACAACTTACCAATTCATTGAATCTTTACCTATTTCACAATTGCATGTATTTTCGTATTCGGAAAGAGCAGGCACACAAGCATTAAAAATTGAGCATGTGGTAACACCCAACGAAAAAAAAAGACGGAGCCACTTATTACTCTCGTTATCCGAGCAAAAGACAGAGGCTTTTTACAATAACTTTAAGCATACCATCCGACCCGTTTTATGGGAAGGCACTAAAAAAGGCGGTTTTATGTATGGATTTACAGATAACTATATTCGAGTAAAGACAGCCTATTTGGCAGAAAAAATTAATACGATAGAATCCATATTTCTCACAGCCGATAATACACATACGGATAAAATT
>JAGNPC010000037.1 GCA_017989795.1 Paludibacter sp.
TATCCCATCAACATCTGATTGCTCAAAAAACTAGAATATTATTATTTCGAACTCATCAACTGACTTTGAGCAGGTATATGGTTTTGATTCGTTTTTGATTTCTTAGGTCTTAAAACAGGAATAATTATATTAACAATTTATTTTTTAAACAATGAAAAAACTTAGTTTCTTTATTTTGAATTTGCTATTTGTAGCAACAAGTGTAACGTCACAAACTACAATTAAACAAGCTGTCGGAAATAAGCTTGGTGGCGGTATCGTTTTTAGTGTAACAGAAGATGGTTTGCATGGCCTTATCGTTGAAACACAGGATCAAGGCAGTTGTGATTTTAATGCCATTTCGACTTTAATTGCAAAAGCAGAAAACCACAGTGCTCTTGGAAAGGCATTTACTGATTGGCGTTTACCTTCACGCGAAGAAGCTACAATGCTTTACAGTCAGAAATCAAAAGTTGCTGGTCTTTCAGGTGTAATCTGGACTTCTACAAATGGTAAAGGAATGGTTTACGTGCTCGACACTGCTACTGGCAAAATGACAGCAGTAGCTAAAGCTGTAAAAAACAAAGTGCGTTCAATTAGAGCATTTTAAATACTTACCCTAAAACAAAACAAATGAATTTATTAAATTTTACTCAATATTCTAAATGCTTAGAAATAATGAAGAAGTTTCTTTTTGTACTCTACAAAAAGGAAATTGTTCTAGTGTTTTTGGCATTTTTTCTTTTGCCGGAAGCATTACATGCTGATACTAATTTTAACCCAGATGATCGTTCTCATTTGAATATCTCACTAGCTTCAGGTAATGATGCTTATAACACCATAAACTTTAATGTGCTCGTTTACGATTACAATGGTACAGATGATATGATGAGAAGTGTAAATATTTACGTTATCGATCCTGATACAAAAATTAAGACACTTATTCTAAGTCAAGGTGCTAAACATGATTCTCCAAATAATTTCTGGACTCCAATAAATAATATCACCTACGGTTATTTTTACGCACTTAATAATTATCCTTCAAAAGATTTGCGTTTCCGTAGTTATAGTTGGCAATTTCCACAACGATTTAGTGGTAAAGCACTAAATTTTATTGTTGATTATGAATGGGATAGGGACCATAATGGTATGGGTGGTTCAGGCGACAAAAGCGGTAGTTATTCATCATTTACAATAACACCGCCAGCTTTTGAACCGATTACAACTGCTGCTAGTTTTATACCACAACCTGGAGGAAATGTAAAATTCAATTTTACCAAAACAAGCACCTCTTCACCAGTAAACAAGCTTTATGTGTATGCTGATGCAGCTAATACGCGTTTACTTAATACATTTAATATTGATATTAATGCAACTAGTGGTACAAGTACGTTTTTATGGGATAATTCTTTTAGTATGCCATCGCAACTTTATCTTGTTTATGCCTATGTTGTCAACGATGTTTCAGGTAATAATACAACTCCTAAAGAATATAAAAAATCGTTTTCGATTTCTGAAAAGGCATATATAAGACCTATTAATTTTGATAAGAACTACGATAAGTGTAAGAAAAACATTACACTTTCATGGAATGTCAATAATTTGAATGCTATATATAACGATAAGGGTCAGTGGGTTATTGATAGAAAACTTAAATCAGATCCAATCACTTCTTTTCGAGAAGTTGTAAGTGGTATTCAAACTAGTGCGCGAAGTTATATTGATGAAACCATTGAGTATGATCGAGAATATGATTTTCGTCTTCGGTTTATTCCTGAAGGGATGGATAAATCTAGAATAGTTTCTGATTTTAATGTTTTTGTTTCGGAAAATACAAAACGTACGGTATTAAATACATTTAAATTCGAAACATTTACTAAAACCACAGCTCAAAATCCAAGAATCATTTTTAACTGGATACCAAACTGGTGTTTCAATCCACGTATTTATTTGGAGCAATATAATTCGGTTACAAAACTCACAACTAGTGTGCCTATAACGAGTGTTGACAATAATGCAACAACCCATACACATGAGAATTTGACCGAGAATTTGGATTATAAATATAGGTTGAAAGTTACTACCGAAGGTACTGATATTTATACCGAATGGCAGCCAATTATAATTAAAGACGAAGTGAAGTTTAAGTCAGTGACATCTTCTAAAGGAACTTTGGCCGATCGCATTCAGATTAAATGGAATGTGGAGCGTAATGATTTAAGTAACTCTTTCTTTTTAAAGCGTCAGATTTATGAAGAAGGAAAGGATAATCCGAAAGAAGAAATTGCAAATATAACGACTGATGGAAAATACTTTACCTACGAAGATAGAAATATTAGCCCTGGCGTTTTGTATAAATACACTTTAGGATCACAGTTCAAGCTTCAATCCGAAAGAATTGATACTGTTTATTACAAATCGGATATTATTGGTTATGCACAAGCAAGCGGAACAGTTTCAGGACGTGTAACCTTTGGTTCAGGTACTTCGGTTGATAGTGTAACTGTTTTTGCGACAAATGCCAATGAATCAGAATCGCTGTATCGTGCAATGAAGTTTAATGGTACAGGCGGACTTGGACAAGTAGCTTTATCAACGTCAAAACATGGTTGTGTAAAGGATGGATTTACATGGCAGGCATGGTTTCAACCGCAGGATGCTTCAAGTGATATGGCTGTTTATGAGTGTTTCAAAGAGTATTCAATTTGGTACGAAAATTCAACTATCAAAGTCTATCTGGATCAAATTGACCCATTTGCTCCAATGATGGCTTTCGATTTGTCGTATTTAAAGGCCGACGAATATGTTCATGCATCGGTTTCGTTTGATGGTGATGCAAGTTTAAAACTATTCATTAATGGTGAATTGGTGAGAACAACAACGCTAACGGGTACTCAAAAAAGCCTTGTGAATGTGTGTGAAAACACGATACTAAGTCAAGAAAACACGATAGCATATCTGGGAGATGGGTTTCTTGTAAAAGGCTCCTTTAAAGGAAATATTGATGATATGCGCTTGTGGGAACGTGCACTTACAGCTAAAGAAATTAAGGAGAACTATAATCGTTATATAAATGGTAACGAAACGGGTTTAATTGGATACTGGCAATTTGACGAAGGATTGAATCGTTATTCATTTGACCGTTCAAACTACAAAAAAATTTATAACGAACACCATATTACTTTTACACAAGCTGAATCGACAAAAGCTGTACCTACACTCGAACAACTTTCGATAAAAGGAATTACAGATATTAACGGAAATTATTTAATTTCGGGAGTTCCATTTACAGGTGAAGGTTCTACTTATTCATTCACCCCTTCAAAGGCAAGTCATGATTTTGAACCAATGCAATTAATGAGGCATTTAACTTATCAAACCGCAGTGCAAAACGAGGTCGATTTTAAAGATGTTTCATCCTTTCCAGTACGCATTAATGTTAGTTACGATGAGACAACTTTCCCTTCTGACAGTGTTGAAATTCATGTAGATGGCTCTGGAATTTTCAAGGATAAGAAAATAGTTGCTACTGATGCTAAAGGAGAATGTATTATCGAAGTGCCAATAGGCGTACATACCATCACAGCATTCCGTCGTGGTCATACTTTTGTAGATGGAAGTAAAGCTTCAAGCGCAATAACAATGAACTTTAAAGAACCGGTTATAAGTAATCCGATAAAATTCTACGATACAACTAAATCAATAGTTGCAGGTCGTGTTGTAGGTGGGGTTGTTCAGGGGTCGAAACCACTTGGGTTTGGATTAAGTAAAGCGAATATTGGTCAAGCTGAAATAAGTATTACTGTACCCGATGGTGACTATATGCTTAACGAAGGTTCAACTGTAAAAACTGTGGCAGGAGCTATTTCAGACACTATTAAAAGTGTGGCTACTATTGCAGCTAAAACAAAAACTATAACGATAAAGACCGATCCTAAAACAGGTGAGTTCCGTGTAGCGTTACCTCCACTTCGTTATAAGGTTGCCAATATTAAATTTGGTAATACTACCTTGGATAATAAATACTTGACAGAGTTTGTACTTAATCCGAATACAACTTTTAGCGATACTCTAAAAACTAGTACACAACAGAAAATTTTTAGTTATAATAAGAAATTAAATATAACTTACAGGGTTGATAAAATTGCAATTGAAGTGATTGATCCTTTAATGCCAGCACTGGTATATGGCGATTCAATCTATAATTACACAGATCCTACGAACAATAAAGTGTCTAAAATTCGGATGTATACTTATCAGAATAATAATCCGACTACTCCTTTATTGAAAAATGGAATTCCTGATTATAAATACAGCACACCAATTTATACCACCTCAAAAATATATAAATTGAGAGTCTTTGCATATGAGCAATATACACATCCTGAAAATTCGGAAGAGATGGCTGAATTTTGTAAAGTGCCTGCTAGTAATGCTATTGTAAGTATTGCGAACGAAATTGGCCGTTATGAATTGCCTTTAGGTAGCGATGGAGATCCAACAAAAGAATCAAATGAAACGAAAACAAATACTTATAAATTAAATGACGAAGGTATTTTTGATTACACTTTTAAAGCTGGTTTCCCGAATTTGGTTGCTCCATATACATTAGGACTAAATGTTTCGGTGGATTACGAAGGACAAAGTAGTAGTTGGGAAGGTAATACAACATTCAAAGCAAAAGTACTAGGGGATATACTTACAGGAACCGATTTTGTTACCTCGGGACCAGATTTGATTTCGTTTGTATTACGTGATCCTGCAGGTTCAAACAGCTATTCTTATATGGAAAAGGGAACAACTATAAGTAATTCGTACAATTTTACAAAAAGCTATGTTGGTTCCGAAAATTTTATGGGAACATTTAATTATGGCCAAAAAATTGGAGTGGCATACGGAGGTTTGTTTGTATTGAAACTTGACGAGATTGAAATTGATAACAAAACGGGAGCTGGTTTCGAAATTGAGCAATCTGCAGGTAGTGGTAGCGAATTTAATATTAGCACAACTACAACTGAGCGTATCGAAACCTCTTCGTCGCCTGATTATGTAGGCCGTAGAGGCGATATTTATGTGGGTACAGCAACGAATATGTATTTTGGTTCATCAAAACGTTTACGACCCATATTAGCAGGCAGTGATTATGTTTTAGGTATAAAAGACGAAAAAGTAGGCAATTTGGTTGCTGAAACAAACTTCAAATACACCTATGCACATATAACCGAAACATTATTGCCAAATCTTAAAAAGTTGCGTCATGATTTGCTTGAGAAAGTAACAAATATGTCAACTGCTGCGGCAAATCAAACATCTTGTCGATATGTGACTGATAGAGATCTAAATAGCATTGACTTTAATACGAAAGGTGTTTATCGTTTTATTGAACCTGCTATTAAAACCAAAAACAATTACGAAGACGAAGTTGCTAAATACAGTAATTATATAAAAACTTGGGAGGCTGAATTAGCAAAACAAGAAGATGAGAAAATATCAGTTATGGAAGCAAAAGATGAATCGGTTTATACTAAAACGAATATCTCAGCTGATGCAGGTGTAACTACCGAACGTTCTGTAACGGTATGTGGATCTTCAACAAAAACTGAAATATCTACATTTAATGCGCAGGCTGTTATAAAAACAGAGAATGGATTTGCATATAATAATTTTGGTTTCCAGTTTGAATTTGAAACGAAACATGGATCAGAGTCTGAAACTGTAAAAGGTAGTGGAGAAGAATACTGTACAACTTATGGATATGTTTTGGCCGACGAGAATCCAGGTGATTATTTATCAGTTGATGTATTTACCCCTGTAGTTAAAACCAAAGAAGTAGTGAATAGCTTGAATAAAAAAACAGATATCAGAAAAGAATTTGATAGTTATTCAGGTGCACCAATTTTTGTTACACGTGGTGGTCGTACATCTTGTCCTTATGAACCTCAGGACTTGACGGAGTTCTCAACTAAAAATCCAGGAAAACCATTAGGTGTGGCTACTCTACAGGTTGAAAAACCACAGTTGAGAATAAAATCAGATGCATTTGTTAGCGATATCCCAAGCGGAAAGGAGGCTACTTTCAAAATTGAACTTTCAAATTTGTCAGAAAGCAACACGGCTGGTTGGTATATGCTTACTGTTGATGAACAAACAAATACAAAAGGTGCTATTATTACAGTTGATGGTCAGACTTTAGGAAATGGAAAATTGTATAATATCGTTCCAGGTCAGCCTATGGAAAAAATCCTTAAGCTCAAACAATCTAGTATGGATGAGCTTGATTATAATAATATTAAGCTTTTGTTGAGTTCAACTTGCGATGGTATATCGTCGGATGTGAATTTGACTGCTCGATTTATTCCTTCATGTTCAGATGTGACTCTTGAAATTAAGGATAAAATTGTAAATACAACAACTTCCGATGAATTACCGATTGTAATTAAAAATTATAACCGCGATTACAAAAACTTTGGAGGTATTTATCTGCAGTATAAAACAATTAATCAAGATGAAAATGGCTGGACAATAATTCGCAAGTTTGTTAATAATAGCAGTCTTATGCCTCTCGATGATTTCAGCGAGCTAATTACGGGTTCAACAATCAATTATAAATACTCAATGGCCGGAAAAGATGATCAAACCTATCAATTTCGAGCAATTACAATTTGTAAAAATGGTACAGGAACAGTTAATAATGAATCAGAGGTAATCACTGTTGTTAAAGATATGGTTCGTCCTACGTCTTTAGGAACGCCGTCACCTTCGAATGGTATTCTTACTCCTGAGTCTGAAGTGTCAATTACGTTTAATGAGGATATTCAGAATAATTTGTTGAATGCTACTAATTTGAAAGTTGAAGGTATACTTAATGGATATGCACTTAAAAATAATGTTGGTCTTGAATTTATAGGTTCAAACGATGCTTATACTGAACAACAATTTAGTTTGCAAGCTGTTCCGGTGTCTGTAGAAGCTTGGTTCAAAACCAATCAGCTGAACACAGCTGCTACGCTTTTTGCCTTTGGCGAAGGAGCAAATCAGCTTAAATTAGAACTTGATGGTAACACTCTGAAAGCCTATGCAGGAACTGAAATGTTTAGTGGAGCTATAAGTGCTGATGAAAACTGGCAATATGTGTCACTAGGTTATAACCCAACAAACAAAAAAATCTCTGTTTATTTAACTGGTCAAGCAAATAATAATGCTGTAGTAATTGACAAAACCATTTCTGGTTCTATTGAGCCAAGTGGACGATTACTTGTTGGTAAGGGCTTTAAAGGAAACATGGCTCATTTGTCTGTTTGGATGAAGGATCGTACTCAAGCTGATATTGCTGCTGATAAAAGTAAATCAAAATCTGGTAGAGAAACTGGAATTATTGGTTATTGGCCATTGAATGAAGGAGCTGGAAAAATGGCTGCTGATAAAGTAAACAGCCGTCATTTAACGCTTAACACTGGTTGGTTTATCGAACCTAAAGGAAGAGCAATAAGTTTAAATGGAACGAATCAGAATGTATTGATTGCAACTGCTACAAATCCTATTACAAAAGATCAGGATTTTAGTTTGGAGTTCTGGTTTAAAGCCAATTCACAAGCTAATGCTACCATGTTCTCATGTGCAAAAGGCGTGAATGATTTAGACTCAGTGAATAGTCTTTCGGTTGGTTTCGGTGCTGATCGTAAACTTACGGTTTATGCTAAAGGTGCTGCACATGTAATTACAAATACAAATTTACAAGATGGTCAATGGCACCACTTTGCAATGAGCGTATTACGTAGTGGAAATACAAATGTGCTGCTTGATGGTGTTAATAAATATCAGGTAAACTCTTCGAAATTTGGTGGGCTTTCAGCCGCAAAAATGAGTGTGGGTGCTCGTTATTATAAAGCAAATTTAACTACGTTGGATTACACAACAGATAACTACTTTAATGGACTGTTGGATGAGGTTCGTATTTGGAGAGGTGCTCTTACTGTTGAAAATATCCGTTTGGATATGAATAATAAGTTAAAAGGCTCTGAAAGTGGCTTGATAGCTTACTATCCGTTCGAAGAGTATTCTACCGATGCAGCAAGTCAAACAGTAATAGCAGAATCACTTAAAGATGCAATTATTCCTGAAAATGGAATTGTTTCTGGTGGAACTGCAACAGGTTCGGTTGTATATACTGATCAGACTCCAGCAATTAAAGAAGCTCGTGTGAAAGAAAATGTTTATTTCAATTCAACTTCAACGAACAATAAAATAGTTCTGAATATTTTAGAACCATTGAAACGTATCGAAAATTGTGTGCTTGAGTTTACTGTTGATCGCGTTCTTGATTTAAATGGAAACCGCATGTCAGAACCTATCAAATGGACTGTATTTGTGGATAATAATCGTCTGAAATGGGAGTCGGACGGACTAGCACTTAAGAAAGAAGTTTTAGCTCCGCTTACATTCAAATCAACTATTGTTAATAAATCAGGTAAATACGAGAATTATGTAATTGATGGCTTACCAAGTTGGTTAAGTGTAAATAAATCTTCGGGTACTATAAATCCGCTTGATAAAGTTGAATTGACATTTACTGTTGATAATTCAATAAACGTTGGCTCTTACGAAAGTAGAGTAACACTTACTGGTAATAATGGTATTCAGGAATTGTTCCCTGTTTCGTTAAAAGTGACTGGACCACGCCCTGATTGGACCGTAAACCCTTACGATTTTGAATCGTCGATGAATATTACTGGTCAAATAACAATAGATGGTAACCTACAAGAAGATTCGGAAGATCTTCTGGCTGCTTTTGTTGGAAATAAATGTGTCGGTATTGTTAATCCAAAATTTAATAAAATTAAAAATTCTTATTTGGTTTATATGGATGTTTATGGCAATGTTGAAGAAGCAAACAAAACATTAACGTTTAGTTTGTGGGATGCAGGAACAGGACGTATTTATCCAGGGGTAAGTGTTGTAAATCCAATTACTTTTACTTCAGGATCAATAATTGGTAGTGTTGTTACTCCAGTTACATTTAACGCAACTGACAAAGTGGAGCAACAGTTAAATATCAAAAAAGGTTGGAACTGGATCTCTACGAACGTGGTTAATACTTCTCCATCGTTATTGGATCAACTTAAATCAGGTCTGCAAATTGATGGAATTAGTTTAAAATCTAAAACTCAATTTAGTAATTATTCTGCAACAAGTCTGAGTTGGGCTGGGTCATTAACATCCTTGAATCAAAAATCAATGTATTTGTTATGTTCAGGACAGTCAAAAACAGTTAAGATGACTGGCTCTACAGCTAAATCACTTGATTTACCAATATCAATAGGTTTCGGTTGGAATTGGATTGGGTATGTTCCTCAATTTGTGGCTCCTATTCAAGAAGCTTTGAGTTCGATTAATCCTATAGAGGGTGATCAAATTAAAGGGCAAGTTGGTTTTGCTACGTATTCGGGTGGCGTATGGAACGGAAGCCTACAATATCTTGTTCCCGGACAAGGATATATGTATAATTCAGTTTCATCTACTTCAAGAACGTTATCCTATCCTATGCAGTACATTTCAAGATCAAATGTTAAACGTAAAATAGGTCAGGGCCAAGTAATGCATTGGTCGTATGATGAGAATGATTTTCCTCAAAATATGACTTTGACTGCAATAATAAAAGTGGATAATGTAGAAGTTGCCAACGAAGATTTACAAGTTGCAGCTTTTATTGATAACAAATGTCATGGTACTATCAATTTAATGTTTCATCCAGATCTAAATAGATACTTTGCATACTTAACTGTACTTGGCGATGGTGTTTCTGATAGAAATAAAGTGATAACCTTTAAGTGTTATAATCCTTCAAATAACAGAGAGCTTACTTCGTCGGATAATAGTGTGGTTTATACTACTGATGTTTTAATTGGTTCAGTTGATGATCCTAAGGTGATTTCATTCAGCAACTCAACCGATGAAAAATCTGATTTTGAGTTTAGCAATAAATCAATATATCCAAATCCTGTTATTAACACCTTGAATTTCGGGTACAATCCTCAAAAAATTGAATGGCTCGAAATTATTGATTGCACGGGTCGTACCTTACTGCTGACCACTACACTCAATAAAAATTCAGTAGAAGTAGGAGGTTTGCTGCCTGGTGTTTATACCGTGCGCATAAATTATAGTGGCACTATTAAAACACATAGGTTTGTGAAAAAATAGTTTAGTAGCTACCTTTAGTACTGTAGTTGTACTACCAGTTGAAAACCACCGCAAGCCATAGTGCTTACGGTGGTTTTGTTTTTCCTACCTTTTGGGTTATTACTTCTCTATTTCCTACCTAAATGTAAGTTTTTAATACGCTAATAATCGGATGATTAGCGTATTATTTTGTCGTAAAATTATTTTTATTTATCCTATTTATTTGATAATGTTATAATTATGGAGCAATGCATTCGTAAATATGTTATAGAACATAAAATGGCACGATAAATGAATTAAAGGCATTGACCATTTAATGATATGAATGAAATAGTAAATGGTAAATGAAAAAATAGTAAATAAGAAATTATGGAAACGAAATCAACATTGGACAATAGAGCGGCTAAACCCTCAGCGGCTATTTCAGCTCATCCTTGCTTCGACAAAGAAGCCAAACACACGAATGCACGCGTGCATTTACCTGTAGCTCCTAAGTGTAATATCCAATGTGGGTACTGTAACCGTAAGTTCGATTGTGTGAACGAAAGTCGTCCTGGCGTAACCTCATCGGTGCTTAAGCCCTATCAAGCAGTGGAGTATTTAAAGGACCTGGATAGCCGTTTAGATAATTTAGTTGTTATTGGCATTGCTGGCCCTGGCGATCCTTTTGCTAATCCGCAAGAAACAATCGACACCATGCGCCGCGCCAAAGCGGAGTTTCCCGAAAAGATATTCTGCCTTTCGACTAATGGTCTTGATCTCGAACCTTATATCGACGAGATTGCCGAACTAGGCGTTACGCATGTTACTATAACTATTAATGCAGTAGACCCAACCATCACCGCAAAGGTATACAAATGGGTACGTTATAACAAAAAAGTATATCGTGGCCTCGAAGGAGCTACTATATTGATGGAACGTCAGTTGGCTTGTATCCCAAAATTAAAAGCGGCTGGCATAACCGTTAAAATTAATTCCATCGTTATTCCAGGTATCAACGAAGATCATATTCCCGAAGTGGCTAAGAAATGTGCCGAGCTTGGCGCCGATGTGATTAATTGCATTCCGTTGATTCCAACAGCCGAAACCGATTTTGCAGCATTAATTGAGCCCGATGCTAAAATGGTATTCAAGGTACGTACTTTGGCTGCAGAGCATTTACCCATTATGAGTCACTGTGCACGCTGTAGGGCTGATG
>JAGNPC010000276.1 GCA_017989795.1 Paludibacter sp.
TATTATCCCATTCTGGCCCCTTACAGGCTGGATAACCGGTGCTGTAACCGCTCTTGCCTTTTGGGGCTTGAGCGCGTTATTGCCCCTTAGCATTGCCTTGATACTGGCTTTTGGCATTCGCATATTCCTTACTGGAGGATTGCACGAAGACGGATTGGCCGATTTTTTCGATGGTTTTGGTGGAGGTCGCACCCGTGAGGATGTGCTACGCATTATGAAAGACTCACATCTGGGCACTTACGCTCTGCTGGGTGTGTTGTTTTATTACTTGCTGCTCTTCCACCTATTGCCCTTATTAGAAACTGCAAACATTGTCAAAGTTCTACTCGTAGCCGATCCCTTGTCGAAAATGCTAGCTGCCCTGCTTACCAACACGCTTCCTTATGCCCGTTCGGTAGATCAGAGCAAGGCCAAAACCCTTTTCGCACACATGCCACTGCTCGCTTTGCTATTTCTTTTTGCCACAGGATTAGCGCCTTTACTCTATTTTTTCCCGTTGCAATCGGTCTACATACTCGCGTTGCCACTTGCGGGCTTTGCGCTTATGTGGCTATTTGTTAAACGCAAATTAGGTGCCTATACCGGCGATATTTGCGGTGCCACCGCCCTTTTGTGCGAACTCATTAGCTATTTTTCTTTTTATTTCGTTCTTAAATAAATGTTTGACTATTTATTATCTATTGTGCCTATTGTGGTTTATTTACTTATTCTCCGCAATTTATTCCGATTTATCGGAAGGGGTTAGGGGTTATTTATATGAAACTAGTCTTTATCCGCCATACCTCTCTTTCCATCGCCCGTGGCATTTGCTACGGTCAAACCGACGTGCCCGTTTCGTCCCATTTTACCGACGAAGCAGCCCGTGTCAAGGCCCAACTCGCTTCCTATACCTTCGATGCTGTTTACAGTAGTCCGCTTACACGCTGCACCCAACTAGCCGAATCTTGCGGGTATCCACAACCCATTACCGATGCCCGTTTGCTCGAACTCCATTTCGGACGCTGGGAGATGCAAGCCTGGACCACTATTCCAGATGCCGACATCGAACCCTGGTATGCCGATTGGCTGAATTACCCAACTCCCGATGGCGAATCCTTTTCACAGCAAATAGTCCGCGTACATGCCTTTATCCACGATCTTGCGCGTACCAACCACCAAACCGTCGCCATTTTCACCCACGGAGGCGTCATTCGTTCCGCCGCCATCTACTTCAAACTAGTCGAACCCACCGATGCATTCAGCTTTTCGGTCGATTATGGGTCAGTTACTGAGTTTGAGATCCCCTAAACAACACAAAAATTTTTTTGTCCAAGCGTGAAAATTTTTGGCTAAAGCCATACATTCTTCATTTTTTCAAACCTTCTAACTTCTAACTTTCTTTTTTCGGGGGTGCCCCTCGTACCTCGGGTCGGGCTTTCCGCTCTTGTACTGCCGAAATACGGCAGCACGCCGCTGCAATCCCTCACCCACACAGCAGCCTTTCGGCCATGTGTACATTTCATCAATATCCCTTCGGTTCGGCGTAAGTTCATTGCCTACGTCGTGCCAAAAGCAAGGCTCCCGCCTTGCAACTCTGAATCACCACCACAACCACCATTTATTTATACAAAAAAGCAGATTGCAAATCCAAAAAAAATACTTTACATTTGCAACACAAAAGCGATCTTTGAACTCTGAAAAAATGTTTGTTTATTTTCACACCATTCAAGTAACTATAGTACCATCTTGCATTCATCTTACACCTACATGCAAGATTTTTTCAATCGTAAAATTTACAAAACAGCAATAAAACAAGCAATAATGTCGCAGAAATTTTCTGTAACCCTATCGCTCGCGCTTTCGTGCCTCCGAAATTTTCTGAACCATTTCCGCTCGAGCTTTAGTGCCTCAGAAAATTTCTGAAGCATTTCCGCTCGCACTTTAGTACCTCCGAAAATTTCTGAAGCATTTCCGTTTGCGCTTTTGCTCTTCAGAAAATTTCTGAAGCAAAAAGCATCATTTTTTAATAAAACAAAGTCTCTCAAAACAAATATCTTAAAAAGTTTACCAAAATGAAAAACCAATCTTTCTCACCACTATACGTGGCAAAATTATCTACCAAAGGGCTTTACGCTCTCAATAAATCAACCATCGAGTTGACAAAACCCGTTACCGCTCAAATTGGACCAATAGCAGCAGCAGGTATAGTTTACCTCGAAAACATGAACCAGAGTTTAGCCCTGTCGCTCAACAAAAGTTCAAAAAGCACCTACACGGCCGAAGTGCAGCAACTCGACCTTGAACGTGACAACGATCTCAATGAAATAAAACGCGAAACCGCATCGGGTCTACGCAGCAGCAACGCCGACAAAAAGCAAGCCGCCTCTGTGTTGCAACTTTTTTTAGCTCCCTATTGGGATGCCAATGAAATGGCGCAGGACATAGAAACTGCAAACATTGCCGACCTAGTCGTAAAATTTAATGCACGCCCCGACCTTGTGGCCGCTGCTAAAAAATTAAACATCGATGCCTTATTCGTAAGTCTCGACACAAAAAATCAAGCTTTCGACCAAAAGTTCAAAAGCCGAAACACCGAGTATTCCGAACGTGCCGACTCAGCCAGCTCAGTAAAACCAGCAGCCACTTCAGCCTACGTTCAGTTTTGCACAGCCATAGAGCAAATGGTTAATTTTGCACCAAACGATACCGTCATTGCCTTATTCAACCAGCTCGACGAACTTCGCAAAAAATACCATACCCAAGAAGGTGGCACCGACACCCCAACCGAAAATACCAGTGTAGCTAACTAAAAACCACCCCTCCTTCATCCGGCATTAGAGAGACGTGCGACAGGGTGAGGAGGGGCCTTTTTATGTACTTTCACCCTTGCTCGCCGTACCTTCTTTAGCTACGGACTGTGGGTAGCAAGGCTTTGCCTTTGGTCGGCTGGCAGCCATACGACCAGCATCCGACGATTAGTTGTACGGGGAGCAAGGAATAAAAAATCGAATTACCGCGCATACCTTGAGGCATAGTGCAGTTTATCCCGCATGGCGGGACAACACACTTATTAGAATCAGGCACTGATATACGTTATATACAAAGCTTATTGGGGCATTCGAGTGGCAAAACTACTGAGATATATACACATATTACAACCAAAGGTTTCGATCAAATTATTAGTCCGTTGGATAACTTAGAAATTAAATAAAAAGATTTAGTGTTTTTCTAAAATATTGTAATTATCTTTGGTGCTTCAAATTGAAAAATCAGCTTAATTCGCTTTTATTAACAAATTGGCTATGGTTAGTAGCCAAAACAAAGCAATATTTTCAATTCGTTGTATTTCAACGATATAACAAAAGCAAAACATCTGCATAAATGCGATATATGTTCAGTTAACTGGGTATAGCCAATTTTTACTGAGGATATATATGTGTTAGCGGTTATTGTAAAAAAACAAGACAGCAACTCTATGAAACAAAGAATATAACAAAATAATTTAAATCTAATCAACAATCAAGTATGAAAACAAAAACTATTAATTTATTGACCATTTTTGCGATTACAATGATTTTCTATTCGTTCGATAATCCAAAAATAACTTCTGAAAAAAGTGAACATAATGACACTTTAACCATAAACGAAATTGTAAAAATAAATGCTGAAAAACACTTACATATGATAAGTAAAAAAGATTCAATCAACAATGTAACTACAGATATTTTAGCAATTGATTCTTTTACATTCAAACAAAATATCGATTTTAGAAAAAATCAAATTAATGATAGTATTAAATTGACA
>JAGNPC010000277.1 GCA_017989795.1 Paludibacter sp.
CCCACTAGTTTGCGCTCGTAATTTTTAGGGCATTACCTACATCCAATGTGTAATACACATCTTCAATAGCTTGGTAAAACTCAATACCCACCAGTTGTAACACGCTTACGTTATCGGGCAAGTTGGTTTGTGCCATGGCACACTCAAGGGTAAATGGTGCTACAATGCTCTTGGTTGAGATGTAGGGCGAGTAACTCACCTTGCTTACTCCATTTAACGCCTCGTTAACAGGGGTGTAGGCCTCTGCTTGGGTGTTGAAAGCATAGTCGCTCACAATGCCCATTGCCAGCACAAAGCGGAAATGGCTTGCCCCTTTAGGCACCATTAATTGATCAATTGCACAAAATGGTTCGGCTACCGTTATTACTGCTTCGGTGCGCGATAGATTCTCAATCTCGAGCTTAAAGCGGCACACCGTTTCCAACGGGTTGTCGATGTTAAGCTCCATGTTTTTGAGCAAATCTCTGTTTTTTGAGAGTTCAAAGGCACGATAACCCCTCATGCTCTTTACATCGCCTAGGTTGATGCGCTTTGCGGTTCGTAGCAAGCGGCTGCCTACTTTGCTATCTCCCAAGGTACGAATGAGCCCTGGAAAGGTGTAGCGGATGGAGCGACTAAATTTGGCACACCCGCCAAACTCGTTGTTGTTTTCTCGAGTACGCTTGTACTCAGCACCGTTTTTGATGCGCTCGGCCGAAACGCCTCCTTTTAAGCCAGCAAAAAACCCTTCCTGACCCTTGATTTTGAAATGTCGAACTTTGCCTATTGTTCCTTCGTAGGCTACATGTCCACTTTGTCTTGCCATTTAATTTTGAAATTAATACTCTGTTAATTTTTCAATCTGGCTTCTCAATTTGTTTTTAGTTCTCTACCAGATTGCGTTAACTTAACCCACAGGTTTTAGGCTCTTGGGAACAGCGCTATTCCATAACCAAACCTGCATTACAAAGATACCACCCACCTCCACAAACTCCAAAAAAAATGATGCGGCCAAATAGCGCCAATTAGCGCCAAATAGCGCCACATCCCCTGTTTGTTTTGAAAAGGGGGTTTTTGGACGTCAATTTTTTGTCCTCAACTTTTTTTTGTCCACGAATTACACGAAACGTAGTTCAGCATGGCTAATTACACGAAACGAATTTCAGCCAAGCTATTTACACTAATTCAATTGACTACGTCATTTTTTTAAACCACATTTTTTTTGCCGCGAATTGCGTTGATCTTTGCTTGACTCTGTCGATCTTCGTTTCGTGGATCCCATTTTAGTTTCTCCTTGTTTCTAATGAGCTCAACTGATTTTCGGTTGGAGGGGGTAGGGTGGTCTCACTTGTGCCTTGACCTTTAGGCCTACCTTCGTCGTACCTTCGTCGTACCTCAGCCGTAGGTAAGCCGTATATACGTCGGCAAAAGCCGTGTTTTCGATATTTAACATAAAAAAGGCGGCATTTGCCGACGCATGTACGACGAAGGTACGACGCATGTACGGCGCATGTACGACGAAGGTACGGCTAAGGCATAGGGAACAGTCTTGGAAAATGGGGTGGAGATTTATCTGTGGAGGAACGCCAAAATTGTCAACTCTTCGAGAGTTGACAATTCTACCAACCACCCAACCATTGTTGAACAATGAAAAATGAGATAAAATGTGTAAAAAACACCCTTTTTTGCCTCGTTTTTACCCATTTTTTACAGAGTTGATAAAAAAAGTAATTTTTTTTGACAAAATTAAACGTTAATAATGAGTGTGTTACAAAATGTGGTGGGGGATGGTGGGGGTGGAAAACTAACTTTTTACTATTTTATTATAGTACTATATAACACAGGGGTGACGCACAGGAATGTATTATGTTAAATAAGGGTAAGATAATGTGTATATTACACACAATATATAGAAAGTTGATTTCCGACCCCTACCCAGTCCCACCCTGAGAATATTTTGAAATGTAAAATGTTTATTTTTAGTGTTTTACTAAAATTTATTTTTTGCACTTTTTTTGCCTGTTTTGACATGGGTTATAAAATTGGCTATTTTTTTGGATAAAATAGTGCTGTTTTATAAGCTGTATTTTGGGATAAAATGGTGTTGTGAAATTGAGTTTTATTGACCCATGTAACTTTAGTGTAAAAGTGCTAAAAAGTTTAAACAAACTGTTTGCTTCAGGATATTTTAAAAGTGAGTAGACGATTTTATGTTTTAAAACTACTTTTTGTTTGCTAATAGTGTGGGTTATAATTGTAGCTTTGAAAATAGGATAATTGGAGTCTGAAAGTTTAAATAAAGGATAATATTACGCACTTTGGTAGATTAATGCAAGATTGTAGCGTAAATCCATCCGTTAGGGCACATACTAAGAGACGATAGCCGCAAGTCAATATATAGATATTTTACGGATAGAATATAGATATTTTAATAAAAATCGATTATATTCGTATTGGTAAAATATGGATACATTATGGATAATTTTATAAATAAATTAAATTTTAACTTTCAAGTTAATCAGCAGATTCTTAAATCAATAAGTTTCATTGACTCATTTAAAGGTAAATGGAACATAGTTGAAAGAAAAGAGAATATCTTTCTTAAAGAATTGAGGAAAATTGCCACAATTGAAAGTATCGGCTCATCAACTAGAATTGAAGGTGCTCAGTTGACAAATAAGGAAATCAAACAGCTCCTTGAGAATATTAAAATAACCGAGTTAAAATCAAGGGATGAGCAGGAAGTTGTAGGTTATTATGATGTTCTTGAAATTATCTATGAGAATTATGAAAACATTAGTATTTCAAAGAATTATATTCAACAATTGCATCAGAACCTATTAAAGTATAGTACTAAAGACGATAGGCATAGAGGAGTGTACAAAAATTTATCAAATAAAGTTGTTGCTAACTATCCTGATGGAACACAAAGAGTAATCTTTAAAACCACAGAACCTCACCTAGTTGAAAGTGAGATGAACTATTTAATTGAGTGGACAAATGAACAACTTAATTCGAAATCACTTCACCCACTGATTGTTATCGGACTTTTCATATATGAATTTTTATCTATACATCCCTTTCAAGACGGGAACGGAAGATTATCTAGGTTATTAACAAATCTATTGCTACTTAAGGACAACTATTTATTTATTCAATATGTGTCGTTTGAAAACCTAATAGAGCAGAAGAAGAAGAAAACATACTATGAAGTTCTAATGGATGGACAAAAGGATCGGTATTCAGAACATGAAAGAGTCGACAAATGGATGCTTTTCTTTTTACAATGCCTAGAATCTTTAATAAACCGATTGGAACAAAAATATGATGTTTTTAAAATCAAAGGCGGTTATCTTAATGAGCGACAAAAGAAAATTAAAGAGTTTATGACAAAGAATCAACCAATTAAACTATCAGATTTAGCGTCAAGTATGTCTGAAATTTCAATTAATACTCTTAAGAAAGATTTGCAATATATGAAAGCAGAACAAATAATTGATTCAGTTGGGGAAAGAAAGGGAACCGTTTACATACTGAGAGAAAAATAAGTACGTGCCCTAACATGGGTTTGCTGACCACCGCCAGCTTCATCGTTTTTGGAGCTGCTTTCAAATTAGTAAATTTTTGCATTTTGGGCGGCGGACAGCAAGCCCCATCCGTTAGCATTCAGTGGAGAAAAACCAGCAACAGCATAAAAAAAGTAACAAAAACAGATAAATAAAAATGAATATTCACAATTAAAAAAGGAGGTCAAAAATGAGACACAAGCGATTAAAATTAAGTGCAGTACTCTTGTTAGGACT
>JAGNPC010000278.1 GCA_017989795.1 Paludibacter sp.
TTGTAGCACCTACCACATACATCATGTTCTCGTCGTTACCCCATTCAAGCGAAGTTTTAAGTACCTTTTCGAACAAACGTTCACCTGTTTCGGCATCGCGTACGAACTGAAAATCAAAAGCTCCTTTGTTTGATGTTAAAGCCAACAAAGTAACCCATTTGCCTTCGTAAGTTAAGAAAGGAGTTACCGAATCGGCACCCATATAAGGTGCTACCGTTACCGAATCTACATCCATATTGCCAAAAAATGTACTGGCATACATGGCCGACGTATTTCCAATATCGCCACGTTTAGCATCGGCAATAATAAACTGATCGGGATAATTGCTGCGGATATACTCTACCGTACGTTCCAACACATCCCATCCTTGCAAGCCTAAACTTTCGTAAAAAGCCAAGTTTGGTTTGTAAGCCACACACAAATCGGCCGTAGCGTCGATAATGGCTTTATTGAACTCATAAATCGGATCGTCGGATTGGCTGTACAAAAACTCAGGGATTTTAGTAGCGTCAGTATCGAGACCTACACATAAGAATGATTTCTTACGTTGAATATTTTCAAATAATTCTTGCTTTGTCATTTTATAAAATTAGAAATTAGAAGTTAGAAATTAGACTGCTCCACCTCCTGCTGATGGCGGGATAAATAGCGGGGAGTTTATTTTGTTTATATCAGAAAATCACGTACTTTTTTACTTATAAATTTTTTAATATCGTTCCAGCTTTGTTTTTTAATTGTTTCAGGGTCTTCACTGTCATCAGCATCCGTAAAATAAGTTATCGCGGTAGGTACCGATATACCCAACATTTGACTGGGAAATTTTTGTTTATGAAAATCGATAAAATCCTGTATAGTATATTTTGAAAGTAACTCTGCAATATCCCAAAAATCTTTCTTTTTTCCACGTCCCAATACAGCTTGAACCTTCATGGCTATTAAGTCTTTATCACTTAACATCCGTATGCCCTCAACTATTTCAATAGTTTCGACAAGCGCATGAGGATAATAAACAATGTCAACTTTTACGTTGTCGATGTAACAAAATATACCCCATTTCGAAAAAACATTTTCATAAACAAAACGATCTTTAAAATAAGCCTTTAATCTTTGCTCCAATTCCAAATTATCAAACTTTACGAATGAAAAAAGGTCAAGGTCAATGGATTTTCGATGACCATACTTTAATGAAATAGCAGTACCTCCAACCAAATTAAAATCACTTAATTCAGGCAGCTGCATCAATTCTTTCAATAAGGATAGAGTCCCGGGTTCAACTGTCTGTTTATGTAACATTTTAATTCTGTTAAGTTATGATTAATAAGCACAGCAGCTAATTGCATTCTGTGTTCGGGTAAAAACTTTACATTTAAAATTACTTTCTCTATTTTCTCATCACCATAATACCTCCTACACTGCCGTATATCTTCAATATCGCCTCGCTCAAATACGCGCGCAATAACAAAATCAGCCTTGGCGTCCATATCGAGCTTCTCGAAATTAACATCCCAAAATATACGTTTATCAAATTGAGGCTTCATCATCTAACTTGGTTAAAGTTCGCTTTCTTTCATACGTTCGGTATTTTCAGCTACAATCAACTGATCAATCACGCCCTGAATATCGCCATTCATAAATGCACTTAAATTATAAATGGTAAAGTTGATACGGTGATCGGTAATACGCCCTTGTGGATAGTTGTAGGTACGAATTTTTGCCGAACGGTCGCCAGTAGAAACCATGGTTTTACGTTTTGAACCAATTTCGTCGAGGTATTTTTGATGCTCAATGGCATAAATACGCGAACGAAGCTCAATCATCGCTTTGGCTTTGTTTTTATGTTGCGATTTCTCGTCCTGACATTGCACGGTGATGCCCGTAGGAATATGCACCAATCGAATAGCAGAGTAAGTGGTATTTACCGACTGACCACCAGCACCCGACGAACAGAAGGTATCCACGCGCACATCCGACTCTTTGAGCTCAATATCAAACTCCTCTGCCTCAGGAAGCACAGCCACCGTAGCAGCCGAAGTATGAACACGGCCCTGTGTTTCGGTTTGTGGCACACGTTGCACGCGATGTACACCCGATTCGTATTTCAATGTTCCGTACACATTCTCGCCCGAAACAGTAAAGATAATCTCTTTGTAACCTCCGGCAGTACCTTCGCTGATATTCGTAATTTCAAGTTTCCAGCGTTTTGTTTCGCAATACTTTACATACATTTTAAACAAATCGCCCGCAAAAATAGCCGCTTCATCGCCACCCGTACCACCACGAATTTCCACAATGGCATTTTTATTATCCTCTGGGTCGGCAGGAATCAATAACAATTTAATCCCCTCTTCCATTTCGGGTATGCGTGGTTCAATTTCATCTATTTCAGCTTTAGCCATTTCGCGCATTTCGGGGTCGTTTTCTGTCTCCAAAATTTGTTTTGCTTCAGCAAGATGTGCCAAAGCAAGCTCATACTCACTTGCTGCTGTAAGTATTAACTCCAAATCATGATACTCTTTGGTAAGTTTAATAAAACGTTTTTGATCCGATATTACCGACGGGTCAGTTATTAATGTCGATATCTCTTCAAATTTATGTTGTAGTCCCTCTAGTTTTTCCAGAAGCGTTTTTTCAGCCATTTATTGTTTAAAATTAGTAATTTGAAATTTAATGTGTTAGATGAATACCTAAATTGATTCTTGAGCAATGTCATTATCCAAGGTTTTTCACAAAACGGATACAAAAATACCACTTTTTTATGGGTTTAAAAAATGAAAGAAATAAAATGAAAGAATGGAAGAATGGAAAAATGGAAAAATGAAAGAATTTAATAATGAATATTGATGGATTGCATTTTGCATTAGCATTAGAGACGCAAGGCATTGCGTCTCTACAGAGTGCGCTTTTCTGATTCTTCGCGTAAATTCAACAAAACCTGCCGTAAACGCCATTCCATTATGCTCTTGTAACGTTTTTCGGTAATAAACACATTGAAAATCCACGAAAAACTGATCTGTGTACGTATTTGAAAATAAGCCGCTTTACCATCGCCTTTAGGCACTAAATAAAAAGATCCACTCATACTTTTTATAAACATATTTGATTTGGCCAAGTCTAATTTCACTTCGCGCTTACCACTTGTGTAGGTACGTAAGGTTAGTTTACTGTCAACGGATACATCTTTAATGGTTGTTAATCCGGGAGCTACCACATCGCCAACTCCCCTAAGTATACCTGTTTGCTTTGAGTACTCCGTGCGTTTAAAATCGAACACCAGCAATTCATCTTTTTCGTTTTTAAGGCTCATTCCTTTTAATCCCCATTTAAATAAACCCTTTATATCGTAGCACATCTGCTGTACAAACTGACTTACAACTACATTTGTCACACTATCATTAGCCGTTGTTTTTAATTGACAATAACTGTAAAAAACGCCTTTACTGTAACGCGTAGAAACTGAATCGGCCGACGACGCAAGGCCTAAATGACAGAGCAACAACCCAAAACAAAACAATATTATACGTTTATACATTCTCCTTATACGCTATATTTTTAGTTGATTTATTTTAGGCAAAAATACAACTTTATTATTTATTAAAAAAAACATTCTTAAAAAAGCAAGAGGTTTGCAAGCTTTAAATCGCCCTACAAACCTCTAATTACAACTATAAAAATTATTTTTTATAAAAATGCATCACCAACAATTAATGCTTTTAGTCTTCTACTTTGTTAACTTTATTACGACAAGTATTAATTTTAAAAATTCGATACAACGGGCAA
>JAGNPC010000279.1 GCA_017989795.1 Paludibacter sp.
AATGATAATCATCTCTTTGTGTGAGCTATTGCTCATGGCTCGTTTCATTGAATTGCCCCCTAACCCCCTAGATGGGGAATAAGAATGTGATATTCTTTTCTATTTTACAACTGTAAGTTCCTCATTTCCAAAACCTACACAATTTTTACAAGGAATATGATTTTCAACTCCATCAATTAATTTATGGCATTTGCGGCATCTAAACCATTGTTTCCCAAAATCTACATTTCCACCTTCAATAACAATCATTTTACCCTCTACAAATGCTTTAGCAATCGTTTTGCGTGCTTTTTCGTAAATTCGTGTCAATGTAGGGCGCGAAACGTTCATTCGCTCTGCGGCCTGCTCTTGCATAAGTCCTTCATAATCGAGCAAACGAATGCTTTCATACTCATCGTAACTCAGCGTTACACTTTCAAGTTCAGTACGTGGGATACCAAATGGCTTAAATCCCAGCATGGATGGCGGTGTGGCTATGGTGCGAAACTGTTTTGGCCGTGGCATAATGTTAGTTTGAAAGTTTATAATGTTGGAATGTTTGAAAGTTTGAAAGTTTGTGGGTGCAAATATACGAATAGTTATGAACTTATGTTCACTAAAATCTAATTTTTGTAAAATAATTTGATTATTAAAATAATCTATAGTGATATTAAAATAATTTATTAGTGATACTATTGTAATTTAAAATACTTGTATTATCTTTGCAGCATCATTAGCTCTTAACCACTAAAGGGGGATAAGAAAAATTAGCTTTGATTTTAAAAATTGAAATATAAATGAACAATACTGAAAATATGAAAGTAGAAAAAACTAACTTCAACTCCCCTTCAGGGGTTGGGGGCCGAATTGTAATTGTAGGAGGTGTTGCCGCAGGAGCAACAGCCGCAGCGAAAGCCCGAAGAATCTCTCCAGATGCTCAAATAACCATGCTCGAAGCTGGTCCAGATATCTCATTTGCCAACTGTGGCTTACCTTATTATATTGGTGGCGACATTAAAAGCCGCTCTAAATTGATTTTGCAAAGTCCTGAAAGTTTTAAAGAACAATACAATGTGGACGTTCACGTACATACCTTGGTAAGTGCCATCGACAAAGAAAACCGCGTGATTAAAACACTTGATACACGCAGTGGCGAACAAAAAACATTCGAATATACTAAACTGATTTTAGCGCAGGGCGGTCGTCCTATTAAACCAACCTTGCCGGGAGCGGATGCAAGTCATGTTTTCACACTGTGGACATTGGAAGATATGGACAAAATTGCTTCGTTTATCGACGAAAAGAAACCGAAAACAGCCGTTGTTGTTGGAGGTGGATTTATTGGGCTCGAAATGGTAGAAGCACTCGTTAAGCGCGGATTGAAGGTAAATGTAGTAGAAATGATGCCACATGTGATGGCAGTTATGGAAGCCGAGACAGCTGGATTTATCGAAACAGAAATGCTTTCGTACGGCGTAGGAATCCATACAGGTGCTGGTGTAACCGAAATTGGAACTCGCAACGTAAAGCTAGACAATGGCAAAACATTGGATGCCGATATGGTCTTACTTTCAATTGGCGTACGCCCTACCCTACAATTGGCCAAAGAAACCGGACTCGAAATGGGTGAAGCAGGTGGTTTATTGGTAAACGAATACATGCAAACTTCCGATGCTGATATTTACGGTGCTGGCGATATGGTGGAAATAGAACACCGCGTGAATGGTAAAAAAGTACGTATCCCATTGGCTGGGCCAGCTAACCGTCAAGGTCGTATAGCTGCCGAAAACGCTTTGGGAGGCAAACACCCTTACAAAGGTTCAATCGGAACGTCAATTGTACGTGTGTTTGAAGCGGTAGCAGGAACAACCGGTTTATCGTTAAAACAAGCTCGCGCCTTGGGCATAGATGCGGATGCCATCGTGGTACACAAAGAACACCACACATCGTACTATCCTGGAGCGGAACAAGTAAGCGTAATGGTGGTATATGATAAAGCGACAGGCGTAATTTTAGGCGGACAAACAGCAGGTTACGAAGGAGCAGACCGCAGGTTAGATGTGATTGCAACTGCTGCAGCAACCAAACTTACTGTAAGCGACTTAGCCGATGTGGATTATGCCTACTCACCACCACTTGGAACTGCCAACGATGCTATTAATATGGCAGCATTTACGGCCGAAAATAAAATGAGTGGTTTCAGTCCTTCAGTTACAGCTTCGGAGCTAGATGCTTTTATTGTAGACAAAAACCCAATTTTTATTGATGTGCGCGATATTTTTGCTTACGAAAAAACACATGTAATGTATGCTATGCATATTCCATTGGAACTTTTACCTGAAAAACTGGGTTCTATCCCTGCCAATCGTCCCGTAATTGTTTACGACGAAACGGGTAAAAAAGGCCATCAAGCTTTGCGTACCTTGATTGGAGCTGGTTTCGCCGAAGTTACCAATGTATCGGGAGGTCACGCATCCTTGCAACGTCAAGCACAAGCTGTAGGTTTTAAAAATATAAAAATTGATTTATTAGAAATTGAGAAAAAATCAATCGATAAACAGACTGAAGTAAAAATGGAAGCTCCTACCGAGCAGAAAGTTGAACACAAAGAAGACCAAAATTCTGAATTGGTTGTGGATGTACGAACTGTCTCCGAATTTAGATCAGGAGCCTATCCAGGCGCACTAAACATTCCATTAGACGATTTAGAATTGCGTCACGAAGATTTTGGAACTAATCTGCAACGACCAATTACAGTATATTGCGCTTCGGGTGGCCGTTCGGCCTACGCACAACGCATGTTGATGCAAATGGGCTACAGCAATGTAACGAATGGTGGTGGTGTGTCGTCGATGATGGCTCGTGCTAAAACAACTGCTAGCTCGCCAAAAACTGTTTCGAACGAACCTTTAATCGTTGATGTTCGCACTCGTGGCGAATTTCAAAGTGGTGCTTTTCCAGGAGCTGTAAACATTGAGTTAGATCAATTAGCTCAACGAGTAAACGAACTTGGCGACAAATCGCGCGACATTACGGTGTATTGTGCTTCGGGTGCCCGTTCAGCTTACGCTCAACGCATGTTGCAACAAATGGGCTTTACCGATGTGAAAAACGGTGGCGGATTGATGCACATGATGATGAGGCGTTAAAAAAATGCTAAATATATTAACAAAAAACCACTTCCGAATGATTTCTGAAGTGGTTTTTTATTTTCAAAAGTAGTTGAAATTGACTATTCAATACGATTGCTACGTTCGTTGCGAGGCTCAATTTTTAATGGATTGGCTGCTAATTCGACATTTTGTTTTCGGGTATGATACACATCGTAAGCCATGTAAACAGCTTGACGAAAGGACTCCTCCGAAGCCATGTTTTTACCCGCTAAATCGTAGGCAGTGCCATGTGCTGGCGAAGTACGTATAATGCTTAAGCCTGCTGTGTAGTTCACGCCACTTTCCATCGAAAGCGCTTTGAAAGGAATCAATCCTTGATCATGATACATGGCAAGAATACCGTCGAACTTCGAAAAGTGCCCAGATCCAAAGAATCCATCAGCTGGATAAGGACCAAAGGAAAGTACGCCTTCTTTTTCAGCCAATTTCAAGGCTGGTTTAATGATTTCATTTTCCTCATTACCAATTACTCCATTATCGCCAGCGTGTGGATTTAAACCAAGTACAGCTATGCGTGGACGCTGAATATTAAAATCATTCTTGAGGCAATTGCTAAATACGAGCAATTTTTCTTTTATTAGTTCTGGTGTGATTGCTTGCGGTACTTTGCTCACTGGTATATGT
>JAGNPC010000038.1 GCA_017989795.1 Paludibacter sp.
CTCAAGTTTAGTAACTTTGCTATTCAAAACCTGTTCCGTCCTGAAACCTATCGTATTGTTCCTCAGGGCGAAGGACAGACTTTCTCGATTAATGCACGTACCAATGGCCAGTCGTACACTTCGGTAAGTATGTCGTTTTTAGAGCCTTGGCTAGGTGGTAAACGTCCAAATTCATTATCGACATCCATATTTTATTCGAGTCAAACAAGTATTGCCGATCGTTATTTAAATAGCATGCAATCGAGCTATTACAATAATCCATATAGTTATGGTGGTTATGGTGGTGGTTACGGTGGCAGCTACGGTGGTGGTTACGGTGGCGGTGCTTACGATAATGGTTATTCGTTAAATTACGACCCTGATAAATACATGCGTACTACAGGTGCAACTATTGGGTATGGTAAGCGTTTAAATTGGCCCGACGATTATTTTACTTTTTACGGCGAACTTTCATATCAGTTGTTTATGCTTAAAGGTTGGTATCGCTCTATGTTTCCAATGGAATCTGGTAACTTTAACAACTTAAGTTTAAATCTTACACTTAGTCGTAATTCTATTGATAATCCAATTTTTACACGTAGTGGATCCTCTTTTTCGTTAGGTTTAAAAATTACACCTCCTTATTCAGTTTTAAATGGTGGCAAAGTAAATGGTAAAAGTTATGCCGATAACACAATGACCGACCAAGAGCGCTATAAATGGATAGAATACCATAAATGGACATTCACGGGTAAAACATTTACACCACTCGACAAAACGAATAAGCTTATTTTGATGAGTCGATTTATGTTTTCGTACGTAGGTCATTTTAACGAGAATGCAAAATCACCTTTCGAAACATTCTACATGGGTGGCGATGGTATGTCGGCTTATACCAGTTACGGCACAGATTATATAGCTATGCGTGGTTACGAAAGTGGTTCGTTAACACCTCAAAACCCTGCAACAGGCTCGTATGCTGGTTATTTGTATCATAAGTTCTCTATGGAGCTTCGTTATCCATTATCGTTAGAGCAATCGGCAACAATCTACGCATTAACTTTCCTCGAAGCAGGTAATAGCTTTTCGAAGTTGAAAGATTATAATCCTTTCGACCTTAAACGTTCGGCTGGTGTCGGGGTTCGTATATTTTTACCAATGTTTGGTATGATGGGTATCGACTGGGCTTATGGTTTCGACAAAGGGGTTAATGGTCAGCGCGGTGGTAGTCAGTTTCACTTTGTGTTAGGACAAGAGTTATAGTACCTAAACACCAATTTTTATTTTTGGCAAAGTATTTGTATTTGTTAATTGGTGATTTACAAAATTTATCCAACAATTAAAATTTTACTCGTATGAAGAAAATAATTTTTATTCTGACAATCGTTTTTGGTTTTGGTTTTCAAAGCTATGCTCAAAAATTTGCTATGGTCGATATGGAGTACGTAATGAAAAATATTCCTTCGTTTGAAACAGCCAACGAGCAAATTAACCAAGTGTCAAAAAAATGGCAATCGGAGGTTGAACTTCAAGTTCAGGAAGTACAGAAAATGTACAAAAATTATCAAACAGAATTGGTTTTCCTTTCGGATGAAATGAAAGTGAAACGCGAAGAGGAGATAATTGCAAAAGAGAAAGCAGCCAATGAATTAAAGAAAAAATATTTTGGCGCTGAAGGTGAACTTTTTAAAAAACGTCAAAGTCTAATGAAACCAATTCAAGATGAGGTGTATACAGCCATTCAAGAAATTAGCAAAGAAAAAGATTATGGTATGGTGTTCGACAAAAGCTCGTCGATGAATATAATTTTTACTTCTCCAAAAATTGATATTAGCGACTTGGTGTTGCAAAAATTAGGATATTCGAAATAATTTTTTAACTTTGCATTCCGTAAATAATAAATTTAATAAAACAAATAAATAGAAAATGCTTAAAAAACTTGCTCTACTAGTGCTATGCGCACTGCCTACCGTGCTTTTTGCTCAAGATGCAAAATTTGGTCACATTAACTCTCAAGAAATTATTTCTATTATGCCTGACATTGCTAACATTGAAAAAGCAGTGGATGAGGAAGGTAAAAAGTTTGAAGGTGAAGTGATGAAAATGCAGGAAGAATACAATGCAAAAGTAAAAGAATTTCAAGAAAAACAAGATAGTATGCCTGAAGGTATTAAAAAAGTACGTATCAGCGAAATTCAAGAAATTGAAACTCGTGTAAGAACTTTCCGTGAAACTGCTTACCAAGAAATTCAAAAGAAACAACAAGCTTTATTTACTCCAATACGTGATAAAGTAACCAAAGCAATTAATGATGTTGCTGTTGAAGGTAAATATACTTATATTATCGATTTAGGTTCACAAGCTATTATTTACAAATCGCCAACATCACTTGATATTACGGCTGCGGTAAAAAAGAAATTAGCTCTAAAATAATCTACTATAGAGATTGTGTCAAAAGGGATAGCGTTTTATACGTTATCCCTTTTTTAATTCAATTCTATTTTTACTTATTTGTGGTTGTTGTTCTATCTGTTAAGCTATTAATTTTGCTGCTTTTTTGTTATTTTATTTTCAAAAACTCAAAAAATGTGTTCGAGAACATTTATTTGACCTATTTTATATTATTTTTGTAAGGTGAAATGTTTTGCGTTCAAATAGATGTTTGCCATGTAAATGCAAGCTGTAAAAATAAATTTAATATGTTCAATAAATCTTCCTTTCTTGATTCAATACCTCCTGTAGTTAAAAACTTATTGGCTATTAATATAATACTCTGGTTAGCAACATTTGTGCTGCCGAGTGTTTTTCGCAAATGGGGCATAGCGCTTGATTTAACTGATATTTTAGGAATGCATTATTGGGCTTCCGAAAAATTTAATGCGGCTCAAATGCTAACCTATATTTTTATGCATGGTGGTTTTAATCACATGTTTTTTAATATGTTTGCGGTATATATGTTTGGTAGTGCGCTCGAAAATTACTGGGGATCGCAAAAGTTCCTTATTTACTATTTAATTACGGGCGTAGGTGCTGGCATTATACAGCAGTTATTTTGGACTGTGGAGTATCATTCACTGGTAATGGCTATGAACGATGCCATATCGGCAAATTCGGGTTCGTTGTTGATGCCTTTTGAAGCTGAATTGATGCGTTATTTTCAAATTTCGGGACTACCTGCTTTTGGTGCTGCCGAACTGGCCGAAATGAAACGCATGTTTTTAGATGCTCCTGTTACAGTTGGGGCGTCTGGTTCTGTTTTTGGTTTGCTACTTGCCTTTGGTTGGTTGTTTCCTGAAGCTCGATTGATGATGCTGTTTTTCCCAGTACCCATCAAAGCTCGTGTTTTTGTGCTAATTTATGGGGTAATGGAGTTGTTTTTGGGGGTTGGTAATTTTACTGGCGATAATGTAGCCCATTTTGCTCACTTAGGTGGAATGTTATTTGGTGTAATTATGATTCTTTTTTGGAAAAAGAAAAATAGACTTTAATTTGAATATGATTTTTTTTAAAAGATAATAAATGAATTTTTGGAACTTAATAAAGCAACAGTTTAATGATGGAGATTCCATTATCCGATTAATTTTTATAAATTTAATCGTATTTGTATCTATAAAAATTATTTCTATCCTGTTTCTTCTTTTTAATATTGATTTTACTTTAGCTTCTAGCTATTTGGCGGCTCCAGCATATTTGCCCGATTTATTGCGCGTAGCGTGGACTCCATTTTCGTATATGTTTTATCACGAAGGTGTGTTTCATATTTTATTTAATATGCTCACTCTTTATTGGTTTGGAAGGTTGTTTTTGATGTATTTTACTTCCAAGCAGTTGGTAGCCCTTTATCTCATGGGAGGGTTATTAGGCTATTTCTTTTTTGTAGGTGCATACAATATTTTCCCTTATTTTCAATCGAGTATACAAGGTAGTGTGTTGCTAGGTGCATCGGGCTCTATTATGGCTATTATTTTGGCGGCTGCGTCCAAATCGCCCGATATGCAAATGCGCTTTTTGCTGGTTGGCAATGTAAAATTGAAATACATTGCATTGGTTGCAGTTTTGACAAGTTTTTTTGGCATCACATCCAATAACGCTGGAGGCGAAATAGCGCATCTGGGTGGAGCTTTGATGGGTTATTTATTTGTTGTATCTTTGCGTAAGGGAAAAGATACTACGGCTTGGTTGAATAAACTTATCGATTTTGTAACTGATTTATTTAAACCACGGAAACTAAAAGTACATAAAAATAAATCATATACAGGCCGTAAGATGAGCGACGCTGAGTATAATCAGAGTAAAATGCAACGGATGAAGGATATTGATCGTATTTTGGATAAAATTAAAAGTTCAGGCTACGAGAGTTTATCGGCTCAAGAAAAGAAACAATTATTTGATCAAGGAAATAATAAAATTAACTAATAGGGCAGTGCTCTATCATATACTTCAATTATGTTCGGTCGGTTTTTAGTAAAAGGTACCATGTTAATTGTGAATATTGTTTTTGCAGTATTGCTTTTAGTTACCTTGTCGGCTTCGTACATTAACCCCGAACAGTTTGTAATACCAGCATTTACTACACTTATTTTCCCTCTTACTGTTGCCGCAAACATGTTTTTTGTGGTGTTTTGGCTGTTAGCCAAAAAGTGGCATTTTTTACTTTCACTACTTCTTCTTTTATTATCTTCTAATCAAATTGCAGTTGTTTTTCCTGTACATTTTGGACGTACGCATGAACTGCCAGAAGGTCAAAAGTTGCGTGTGTTGAGCTACAATACCATGCTTTTTGGTCACTTGAAAAAGCATACCGAAAGCAATCCAAATAAAACAATTGAACACATTTTAGCTTCGGATGCGGATGTGGTTTGTTTGCAAGAATTTGCGGTTAGCTCAAAATCGAAAGGCGATTATCTTACACATAGCGATATATATAAAATTTTCAAGAAATATCCCTATAAGCATATAGAGTATAATCAAAATGAAAATTGGAAACGATCTGGTATAGCTACGTTTTCAAAATTTCCAATTGTAAATAAAATTGATTTTTCGGAAAGTGATGAGTTTGGAGTTACAATTTATTCGGATATTAAGGTAGGTGATGATACGATTCGATTATTTAATAATCATTTGGAATCCAATAGGCTTACAGAACGTGACAGGAGTTTGCCACTTGATTTGAAAGACGATTTTGATTCGGATAAACTGAAAGGAACTACAAAAATTTTATCTCGAAAATTATTTATAGCTTATAAAACAAGAGCTAAGCAAGCGAAACGGATTGCAAAAGAAATTGAAAAATCTCCTTATAAAGTATTGCTTTGCGGTGATTTCAACGATGTACCAGCGTCGTTTACCTATTCTCAAATAAAAGGCGATTTAAAGGATGCTTATGTGGAAACAGGGCTTGGCCTTGGGTGGACATTAAATCTTTCAATTTATCGCTTTCGTATAGATTATATTTTTTATGATTCACGTTATTTTCAAACCAATGATTTGGTGATTGATAAAGTGAAATGTTCGGATCATTTCCCTATTCATGCAGATATTATTTTAAAAAACTAAATTATATAACGCTAAAAACTAAATTATTATGAGTGTTCCTGCTAATTTAAAGTATACAAAAGACCACGAGTGGTTGCGTATGGAAGGTGAGTTTGCTTATGTTGGTGTTACCGACTATGCACAGAGTGAACTAGGCGAGATTATTTTTGTTGAAGTTGAAACTGTTGGTGAGTCGCTAAAAGAGGGCGAAGTTTTTGGTACCGTTGAGGCTGTTAAAACAGTTTCGGAATTGTTTTTGCCTGTTGATGGCCAAATTTTAGAAATGAATGAAGAACTTGCAGATAAGCCTGAACTTGTTAACGAAGATCCTTATGGCAAGGGTTGGATGGTAAAGATGTCTATTTCTGACATAAGTCAGCTTGATACATTGTTGTCGGCCGAGGCTTATGAGTCTTTGTTAGGATAAAAATTCAATTAATTATTATATTTATGAAACCAAGAGTTAGTATTATTATGGGTAGTACGTCCGATTTACCCGTTATGGAAAAAGCAGCAAAGTTGTTTGATGAGTTCGAAATTCCATTCGAAATTAATGCGTTATCAGCACATCGCACACCTGCTGCGGTTGAAGTTTTTGCTAAAAATGCCCGCGAAAATGGTATCGAAGTTATTATTGCTGCGGCTGGTATGGCGGCTCACCTTCCGGGTGTCATTGCGTCAATGACTACCTTGCCTGTAATTGGGGTGCCAATTAATGCCAGTCTCGATGGGATGGATGCTTTGTTGGCTATAGTGCAAATGCCTCCAGGTATACCTGTGGCTACAGTAGGTATTAACGGCTCGTTGAATGCAGCTTTACTTGCTGTGCAAATTATGGCTAATGGCGACATAGCTTTGCAAGAAAAACTAGTTGCTTACAAAGAAGATCTTAAAACAAAAATAGTAGAGGCTAACGAGCAACTAGCTAAAGTAAGCTATAAGTTTAAAACCAATTAAGTTTGTGTCAGAAATTTGAGCATTGAGCTAATTTTTGTATCTTTGTGCTTTAATTCTAGGTCATTTTTATTAATTATAACTATCAAACTAACAATTATATAACAATATGCAAACTATTGACAATTTCAATTTTGCCGGTAAAAAGGCAATCGTTCGTGTTGATTTCAACGTTCCGTTGAATAAAGAAACAGGTGCTGTAAGCGATGATACACGTATCCGTGGAGCAGTTCCTACTATCAAGAAAATTCTTGCCGATGGTGGTTCTGTTATTCTTATGTCGCACATGGGTCGCCCAAAACAAAACCCAGATCCTAAATTTTCGTTGAACCAAATTGTTTCAGCAGTTGAAGAGCGTTTGGGTATGAAAATTCAATTTGCTGCCGACTGTGCTAATGCTGCCGAACAAGCTGCAGCCTTAAAAACGGGCGAAGTGATGTTGCTCGAAAACTTACGCTTTTACGAAGAAGAAGAAGGCAAACCACGTGGCGAATTTGATACCGATGAAGCCAAAAAAGAGGCTAAAAAAGCATTGAAAGCAAAACAAAAAGAATTTGCTAAAACCCTTGCTGGTTATGCTGATGTGTATGTAAACGATGCTTTTGGTACTGCTCACCGTGCACATGGCTCTACAGCCGTTATTGCTGAGTATTTTGCACCCGAAAACAAAATGTTTGGTTTCCTTATCAATAGCGAACTTATTGCTATGGATAAAGTGTTGAAAGAAGCTCAAGCTCCTTTTACTGCTATTATGGGTGGTGCTAAAGTTTCGGATAAAATTATGATTATCGAAAACTTGCTTGATCGCGTTCAAAACCTTATCATTGGTGGTGGTATGACTTATACCTTTATCAAAGCGCAAGGTGGCGAAATTGGTAACTCGCTTTGCGAAGCCGATAAATTGGATTTAGCACTCGAAATACTAAACAAAGCAAAAGCAAAAGGTGTAAATGTTTACATTCCAACTGATGCTGTTAATGCTGATAAATTTGCTGCTGATGCTGCAACTTGTGTTTCGAAAACTGATGCTACTCCCGAAGGTTGGATGGGTCTTGACATTGCTGATGATACTATTGCAACTTTCAGCGAAGTAATTGCTAACTCTAAAACTGTTCTTTGGAATGGTCCTATGGGTGTTTTCGAGATGGAAAAATTTGCTAAAGGTACTACTGCTATTGCGCATGCTGTAGCAACTGCAACTGCTAATGGCGCTTTCACTCTTATTGGTGGTGGCGACTCGGTAGCGGCTATTAACAAAAATAAATTGGCCGACAAAGTGAGCTACGTATCTACTGGTGGTGGAGCTATGCTTGAGTATATGGAAGGTAAAGTTCTTCCAGGTATCGAAGCTATTCGTGGTTTCTAATATTTTTTAATGATACTAAATAACCTAAAGTTGGCAATTGCTGACTTTAGGTTATTTTTTTACATAATAGCTTCAAAATTTGTTTCATTATTCTTAATTCTAAAACCGATAATTCACCCCGCCATTAAAGTTTATGCCGGGCATAGGATAGCCATTATTAATTTGATAGGCTTTGTTTAATAAGTTGTTGCCAGCTACAAATAGTTGTAGGTTTTTTATTGGCGTGCAAGCCACACGTGCATTTAGCAATAGGTATTCGGGCTGAATTATGTGCGGTACAGTTGGTTTTGCCGATACGGCTGTGTATAACTGTTCAATATATTGTACCCCTACATTTAAATCCCAAATTTTGTATTTGTAGTTTGTGCTAATGTTTAATTGCTGACGTGGGGCTGCTACAACCGGCTTTTTCAAATCCAAATAGCTGTAGTTAGCGTGTATAAAAACGGCTTTCGATACAGCAAATTTTCCTGAAAACTCAAAGCCTTTGTTGTCGAAACTACCCACATTTTGTCGTTTAGCAGGCACCGGTGGTGCCACAACTTGTATCAAGTTATCGCCTTTAACTTTATAAAATGTCAATTCCAATTTTAATTTATTGTTCAATAAGGATTGCAGCCAGCTAAGTTCGTAGTTCATCATGCGCTCAGGGGCTAGGTTGGGGTTGGGTGCATATAGGTAAAGCTCCATGAGAGTTGGGTTGCGAAAGCCCTTTGATACCGATGCTTTGAGCGTTGTATTTTGGCTTGGATAGTAGGAAATGCCGCCCATAGGTATAAGCTCAGTGCCTAGTTTCGAATGTCTATCGGCTCGTAAGCCAGCGCTAATGGTGAATTTATCAAACAACTCTTGTTGTGCATACACGTAAGCCGCTACCTCGTTAAGTGTTATGAGCGAATCTTTTACTGCTGTTTGATTTACGGTGCCGCCATATTGTTTAAAATCGGTGCCCACTGTTACGAGTGTTCTAGTTTTGAATTTATAGCTCTGGTAAAGCATCGCGCCGCTGTTGCGGTCGGTGGAGTGAAAACCATCCGAAAGAGTATGCTCGCCAAAGTTATGATACAACTTGAGTGCACCTTCGCTGTTTTCGTATTTGTTTTCGAGCGATAATGCAGTTTTGCTGCGTTGAATATCTATATTAAAAGGCTTAGGTAACGTTGTTGGTCCACTTGGTCCATTGTCGTTGGCCTTGAAATCTGCAATATTAAAGTCGGCGTTAATGTTAAAATGCTTATTTATTTCATAGCCCACTTTGGTATATCCGTTGGTAATTTTAAAATCGGTGTTAGCGCGTGTTCCATCCGTTTGGTCGTGGTTGACCGATGCAAACACACTTAGTTTATCTTTTTTAAAACCCAATGTGCCGTAATATTTTTGCGTGTTGAAGGAGCCATACGAAGCGCCAATATTCCCACTCAATCCTTGTTTGTCGTTTTTTCGGGTAATAATATTAATTACCCCACCCATGGCATTGGAGCCATAAAGCAAGGAGCCAGGCCCACGAATAACTTCTACTTTCTCCACATCGGAGGCTACGTAGGCATCGGCCAAGGGGTGACCAAATATGCCTTGATACTGTGGATGACCATCTATAAGCACCAGTACTTCGGTGTTGGGTGCACCGCCAATGCCGCGCATGGTAATAGCGCCCGAACCACCTGCTGCTACACCAAAACCTAGCACATTTCGCTGGGTTACAAACACACCCGGAATGTAGGTGTTCAGTGCCGGAAGGATGTTTATTTCGCCCGTTTGCTCTATTTCATGTTTGCTTATTTGCGATACCGAAAGGGGTATCACCTTGCGCGAAAGTCCTATTTTTGAGCCTGTTACAAGCACTTCGTTTAGGTGTACCGAATCTTTAAAGTTGCTTTGCGCATTTAGCTGCAATGCTGCATACGAAATTGCGAATAGAATTGTAATCTTTTTCATCGAAATAACTTGTGTATTTGTATTAGTGTGTTACTTTGTTTTAGAATCGTGTTACTTATAAAGCAAAAAAAATTAATCTACTTTACTCATGGCCAGTTTGCCATGTTCTATGCCTTTGATACTGATTAATTTCTCCGATAGTTCGGTAAGTTTATGCGATTGTCCTTTAACGGCAATAATTTCAAGAATTTTATCGGTTGATATGTAAAAACATTGAGCTGAGAGTATTTCAGAAGAGGCTTCACGTTTTATGTCGTTTAGCTTTGCTAAAATATCATTTTTTTCAAAATTGTATATCAATGTTATTGCGCCAGCCACAATATTATTGCATTTCCACTTTTTTTCCACCATATTTTTCTCTACTAGATGCCTGATGGCTTGGGATCTGTTTGGAAACTGATTTTCCGAAACATAGACATCCAGGGCATCTAATAGTTCATTTTCGAGCGAAACGCCAAAGCGTGCTACCGACATAGTGTTACGTTTTTATTTGTTCGTGGCACAAATATACTATTTATTTTTAGTTTTCAAAAATAACATGGCTACGGCAGTGGTCACAATACCCATGAGTAACGACCCAATAACGCCTTGAATAGCGTAATTTGTGTAGTTGAAATTAGCCTCGGCCAATGCTGTGGTTTTGTAAAGTCCTAATTCAACCGAGCGTTTAATGACGTTCGGAAAATACTCGGGGCTTATTACATAGGTAGTAACCCATTGAACCAGTGGACTAAATAATGCAATAAATGCCGATAACACAACGCCTGATATAAGGCCTTGTAAGTAGCTCATTTGTTGACGGTAGTAGTCTTTCTTTTTGCTTCTTAAGGCTAGCACCATGACTGTAATGGCTGGAATAGCAAATAAATTGGTGAGGTAAATATGGTAATCGAGATAGGTGCTATGTAGTTCAGTTAGTTTTTCGATAAGCATCCAAATTAATGATACTGCAGAAAATATTAATGCCCACTTAAGTTCGATTTTAATTGTTTTCATGTGTTTATAATTTATTTTTTTTATTTGTCACATGGAACTCGCAATAAATATTTCCTTGTGTGTCAAAGTTTATTTGTCGTGCTCGTTTCATTTTATAGTGATTTATTTTTTTTTTAATATCTAACAAAAAATAAATAACTTAGTTTAAATGAAATGAAAAATGGACGGTTTTTACTGTTCCGCTACAAACAGCTCTGCCTCATCCAGTACATCGAGTTTGCCTACGTCGAGCATGCGGTAGTTGCTTGGTACAAAGCTCAAAATGTTGTGATTGTGTGCTTCGTTTAAGTAAAAATCCATAATTGGGAACTTGTCTGGGTAGTTTTCCATTAGCTTGAGGGCCTGTGGTGTAAGTACCTGTATGCCCGAGAATGCTAGTTTGTTGTAGTGTTCGGGGTGTTTAAAATCGGCAGGACGAGTTTCGCCTGTTTTCTCGTTCATCCAGCCTTGCAAGCGCTGGTCGTCAGAGAATAGCAAATATCGAAAGGTATTTCGATCGCTGACTACTAGTG
>JAGNPC010000039.1 GCA_017989795.1 Paludibacter sp.
ATGCTATATTTATTAACATAAATCATTAACTTTACAGCCTATTTACTATTAATTACTTAAAATAAAATTTGTATGTTGAACGAAAAAATTGGTACTAACGCTGGATTAGTATGGAAATCACTTGCAGAAGGTGAATTAAACACAAAAGCAATCAAAAAAACTACAAAATTAACCGAAAAAGACCTCACCATGGCACTCGGATGGTTAGCTAGAGAAGGAAAAGTAAGCTTCAGAGAACAAGATTCTGAAATTATTGTAGCATTAGCAAACTAAGTACAAAAATTAAAAGTCAGGATACTAACACATTATCCTGACTTATTTTTTTAAATTTACAATTACGGAATTTTTTCAAAGAAAAAGCTTTCATATTTAAAAAATTCCACTTATCTTTGCACCCGCTAAGAGAGAGTAACACACCTCAAAGCAAATGCGAAAGTAGCTCAGTTGGTAGAGCACGACCTTGCCAAGGTCGGGGTCGCGGGTTCGAGTCCCGTCTTTCGCTCAAATTTGTCGTACTATGCCCGGATGGTGGAATGGTAGACACGAAGGACTTAAAATCCTTTGGCTTTACGGCTGTGCGGGTTCAAGTCCCGCTTCGGGTACGACGAAAGAGACATTCATTAAGAATGTCTCTTTTTTTTGTATACATGACCTCCCCCCCTCAAAAAAAAAAAAAAAAACCGGGCAAAAAAAAAAGAAGTCAAACACTCGGTTCGACTTCTTTTTTTTTAAAGTATTATACGCTTATTTGGCTCTTACAATAACCAATTGATTCATTGCTGCAACTTTGTAAGGCTGAACACGTGAACCAAACCAACCCACCTTAATGCGATTGTATTTAATACCATATTCTGCAATCAGCATATTAGCTACAGTTATAGCACGGTTTTTTGATATCATATCATTGGCTTCTAACGAACCTGTATTACTTGCATAACCATCAACTAAAACAGATGCAGCAGGATTTTCATTCAAATACTTAGCTATACGGCTCAATGAGTTACGTTGGGTCTCATTTACAATGCCAGCTTTTGAAGTAGCAAAGTTAATTTCAACCATTGTAGCGACCTCAGTCACTATTGACGAAACACCATCTTTAAAGCTATTAAAGTTAGATTTTTGCTCGTCGTTAGCAGTTTCAAGAATTACGACACGATTTTGCCATGTTTCTTTGTACGGTTGAACTTTACCACCATACCATTTAACCATTAATCTTTCTGGATCAACACCATACTCACTAACAAGCTTTTGAGCTACATTAACCGCACGTTGTTTTGAAACATTATCATTGATAGCTTCAGTACCTGATGAATTATCAGCATATCCACTTACTACGACTTTTGCAGTTGGATTGTTTTTCAAATAATCAGCCAAACGCTTCATGTTATCAGCTTGCGTTGCGCCTTCAGGAGCTCTACTATTAAATTTAAAAAATACATCTTCTTTCGTAGCTGGCACTTCCGCAACAGGAGCAACAACTGGTTTAACTGGTTCTACAACGGCAACCTGAGGTTTCTCTGTCTCAACCGGAACAATCACTTCAGGAATAGGTGTAACAGGAACGGGAACAACAGGCTCAACTAAACTAGGAGCAACCGTTTTTGGAACATCATTCTTTTGAAATCTATAAGTTAAACCTACTGACAATCCAGCATTTGCGTCAAAAGGAATCTCATCAATTTGATCATTAAAGTTATCTGTCAACAAATTACCATCCAAAATAACGTTTAGCGCCAACTTCGGATTTAGATGAAAATCACCTTGAACACCACCACGGATAGCACCACCTAACTTCGACGTTTCAACGTTACGATCAATATATGCTCCACCTAAACCCGCAAAAAGCGAGAAAGTAAAAACACGAGCAGGATCATACCCTTTAGCAAGATTAGTTACATTCAACACGTAATCTAAATTCAACTTTGCATTGGGTATTTTCAGGTTCATCTCACTTGTTTCGCCTTGAACATTATACTTAAATTGATTATACCCTACCATCCCACGCAACGCATGTACTGGTGAGAAATTGTAACCAAGTACGCCATTAAACTGCGAACCAAATTTTTCACCTAATGAATTATTATACCGACTATCAAAGATATCATTACCTTCAGCCAAATACCAATTCATACCGCCATTTGCACCAATAAACCAACTAGGTTTGAAATTTGAAGTTGACGACTTAGATGATTTCTGTGCATTTACTGTATAATACAATAAACTAACACCTAACAAAGCAATAATAAAATACAGTTTCTTCATATCATGAAAGTTAATAGTGTGTATAATAATTTGATTTCTAACACAATGATTTTTTAAATTAATAACAATATACCGAGCTACAAAAATACATTTTTTTTATTCAGAAATTAATAAAGCTTATTTAAGAGTGAAAAAAAACAACCATTTTGGAATTAAACATGAATCACTAAAACAAAACGCACATACAGCATTAAACAATGTACAAGATTAAAAATCAACACCATAAACATCAAATACTAATAATTCAACATTTAAACACTATCAGCGAGATAGTACAAATATTAATATTATTTAACTAAGATAACAACTAATCTATTGTCTAATATGATAAGTGACACCTACCTTTAGCTCTGGAATCATATTAAACGGCTCACCAGAAACTACTCCATCAACTTTTTCAGGCATTACATTTAGTGTTGCATTTAAGTTGAGATCAAGTTGAAAACTTAAACGATAATCAAATTGCAATCCCCCTTTAATCAAGAAACCAGTATACTCCGAATCAAATTTACTTTTTTCGCGTACAATTAATCCTGTACCAGCAAAAATTGAAATATCATAAGGTCTATGCAAATTATAGTAACTCAAATAGTTACTTAAATTATACAAAACCTCAACACTAAACTGCTGGGTGCTAAAAGATTGTTTTCCAAGCAGCGTTGGGATTGGGTCTGGATTTGGCCAATTTAAACTGGAATTACCAAACAAAACACGCGCACCTAAAACCTCCGAAAAATCATATCCAATAAATATATTTTGAGTTAATCCTAAACTTCCATTAAATTTATATGACCCAAATCCGTCTCCAACAAAGACATTTGGACCAACAAAAGCACCAGCGTAAAAGCTAGAATTAAAATTATATGCTGAAAAACCTGAACACATCTGAGAATACCCACTTAAAGATATCAATGTGAGAAACAAAACAACGAGTCCTTTCTTTACACTTTCAAATACCATTTACTTAAATATTTATTTTAGTTACTTCACTTCGTATTTTGATTTTCTTTTCCATAGCCATAACCATAGCCATAGCCATAACCGAAACCATATTTACGATTATATGAATAACGATATATATCTACATCTACATCGTTTAGAATAAAATACATCCGTTTAAGCGATTTCTCATTATAAGCCCTATTAGCAAATTCCAAATATCTTTTATCGGTATATCTAGCTCTACAAACATAAAGAGTTATATCTGCAACCCTATCAATTAAAAATGTATCTGACACGGCTCCTACTGGTGCTGAATCAATTACAATATAATCATATACGTCTCTTAGCTCATTAATCAGATTTTCGAAACGCTGCTTCATAATTAGCTCTGATGGGTTAGGAGGAATAACACCAGCAGGTAATATATATAAATTCGGATAATCTTCAGATTTAGAGATCACCTTATTTATATCATTTACTTGACCCGAAAGATATAATGTTATACCGTTTACTTCCGAAAGATTAAAAACTTTCGCCAGCTGAGGTCTTCTTAAATCCATACCAATAACTAACACTTTTTTATCAGTTAATGATAACATTGCAGCCAAGTTTACACTTACAAAAGTTTTTCCTTCGCCCGACATGGTTGATGTAATTAAAACAACTTTTTCCTTAGGTTGTTCGAGTGCAAACTGAAGTTTGGTACGTAACAATCTAAACAGCTCCGAATTAGCACTTGCATTAGCTGTTAAGTCAATTAATGGATGATCAGAACTACTGTGTGTAAGCTCAGTAATAACAGGAATTTTTGAGAATTTCTCCACATCAACTCTACTTTGAATTGACGTATTTAATAAATCAAGAATATAAATTAATATAGCTGGAAATATTAAGCCAATAAAAAGAAAAACTAGTAATATTAAATTTCTTTTGGGACTAACACGAAGTGAATCATCAGGAGCATTTAAGATTCGACCTTTAGGCACTGCTACGGCCATATTTAGCGTAGCCTCTTCACGTTTTTGAAGCAAGAATGTAAACAAGGTGGCTTTCACTTGTTGCTGACGCTTAATTTCAACAAACTCACGTTCCTGCCTTGGGATATTTAAAATTTTGCTTTGCATTTTTGCATTTTGATCGCTTAAATCAGATTTACTAATTTGAAGCCCTTTTCTCGTGCTAGTTATGCTTGTAAGTATCGCTCTACGTGCTGCATTAATTTGAACATTCAAGGTTTTCAGTGATGGGTTTTCGTCCGACACACCGACAGATATACGTTCCCTATTCATTACCAGCTCATTATAAGCCTGAATTACGGCCACTAAACCCGCATCTGTTAGTCCTAAGTTTGGTACAAGCGCTTTGCTATTTGATGGGTCTCGCAAAAACTCATCGATATACTTAATTAAGTTTTGTTGCATTTCAACTTCAATTTGAAGTTGATCATACATGCTGTTTTTTTCTTGAAATATCTTCGCATCTTCGCTAATTTCGGTCAACTTATTTGTCTGTTTATACGTTTCAACTTCGCGCTCTACATCACTTAATTCACTCGACAGCAATTCAAGTCGAGTATCAATAAAACGAGCAGTATTAATCGCCGAAAGATTGGTTTGTTCAGATGCATCTTGATTATATACTTCTACTAAGGTAGTTAATATATCTTTTCCTTTTTGCGAATTTGTGCCTTTATATGACAAATCTATAACATCCAACAGCTTTCCCACCTCTGTTTTAAGTGCACTATTAACTATTGATTTAGCACAAGCAAAAGGATGTATGATACTGATAACAATATTTTTCTCGGGAAATTCAAAACCAGGACGAATCTGCATATAAATTACGCCGGCAGGAGTTTTAATCACAGCGGGCAACTTTTCAATTTCTTGAGTAAAATCGGTTTTAAAATAATTACCCTCAATAACAAGCTTGCCGTTTTGGGGTTTAACATTTAGGTTCAGACTATATTTCAAAGAATATAAGCTTACACTATCTAACCGAACATATAAAGGCGATTCTTTATATAAATCGGTATGTTTTAAATACTCTGTTTGGGTATAGGTTGTATGCAATTCAAGCTCATCAACAACTCGTTTCATTAAGGTGGTTGAAGTTAGCACCTTGTCTTCGTTATTTATCATGGCTGTAGATCCACTTGATCGCAAACCAGCAGCATCGAGTTGTTTGAGCACAGACATTTCGTTCATCTGGCCACTACGCGATTGATCGATAACAAGCAAAGATGATTTAACCTCATACACATCAGGCTGCATTCTTACAAACACAAAACCAGCAATAATCGATAAAATGATTGATACTACAAACCATTTCCAATGCGACACTAATTTTTCAAATATATCTCTCCAATTGATTGGCTCTTCGCGCAAATCATCATCTAACTGATCAAAATAATTATCCATTCGTTATTGTTATATTAATAAGTACAATACCCACCAGGTTATTTTACAATGTTTATAATTAGCGACGTTAATGAAATAAGCGTACCTACAACAGAAATGGTTAACGCTTCCGCCGCACCTAATGCTGACCCTCTTGAACGTGGATTGTTTGGCTGAACATACAGCACGTCATTTTGTTGTAAAAAATAGAACGGGGAATTAACTAGACGTTTATCACGTAAATCAATACGATAAGTTGTTTTATTTCCTTCAAAATCCTCTCTAATTAAAAGGACATTAGCTCTTTGACCATAGATTGTTAAATCACCTGCCATTGCAATAGCTTCAAGCAAATCAAGCTTTTCATCGTCTACATTATAGGCACCCGGTTTAGCTACCTCACCTAAAATTGACACCTTATAATTAGCGTATCTTACGGTAATTATTGGCTCTTCTTTCATATAATGTGGGTATATACGTGATTTTATAAGTTGAACCAACTCGGTTTTAGTTATTCCTGCTGCTTTAATACGTCCAAGAACTGGAAAATCTAAATTACCAGTATTATCGACAAGGTAATTTTGAAGCCCAGCACCACTCGAAATAGCTGATTTTGCCATCCCATAATTTTGCATACCTTCGCCTCCAGGTAAAAGTGGCAAATTAAAAGGTAGGGCTGCTTCAGGGGTATTACTATTAACTGTAATTGTCAACAAATCACCTGGCTTTATTACAACATCGGGGCGTTTAGCTAGCGTACTGTCATCAAAATTAACTGTCTTACCTAAATCTTGAAGATAGATAATATTTTTGCTCGTATTACACGAAAAAAAAACAAATATAGTAAAACAAAGGAGGAGTATTTTTTTCACCTGAAAAGAAATTATAATTAATACATTAACATTATATATAAACAAATTAACTACATATATTATTATCCCATAGCGACATACATAGTTAGTATGTAATGCACTTTTACGGAACGAAACAAATAAATTGTCGCTATTTTTAAAAATATTAGGCAAATATACAAATTATATTATAAATACAAAGAAATAAATTGAGTTAAAATCAAAGTACTACCAAATAGCCAATAAGTAAAAAAGCAAAACAAATTGTAGGGATTTCGAAATATAAAAATAATTTCATATCTTTGCAGCCCGAATCAAACATATAGTTTTGTGATGTGTACATTGCTATGTTTGTATTTGTAATTAAAATAATATACAATTATGTATTTAACACCCGAGAAAAAGCAAGAAATTTTTGCTCAATTTGGAAAATCAGCAACTGATACAGGTACTTCAGAAGCGCAAATCGCCTTATTTTCGTTCCGTATCAACCACTTAACTCAACACTTAAAAGTAAACAAAAAAGACTTCAGTACTGAGCGTGCTCTTGTAATGTTAGTAGGAAAACGTCGTCGTTTACTTGATTATTTAAAAGCTAAAGAGATTTCACGTTATCGTGCTATTATCAAAGAATTAGGAATTAGAAAATAATTCTAAATTCAAAAAAAACATTATGGAGGGCGTTTCAAAATTTAATTTTGAAGCGCTTTCTTGTATCTAAAATTATTGCTCTCACAAACTCGCTATTATGCAAAAACCATCAATACCAAAAGGAACACGCGATTTTACACCGCAAGAAATGGCTAATCGCAATTATATTTTCAACACAATAAAAGATATTTTCAGGCTCTATGGATTTCAGCAAATAGAGACACCAGCCATGGAAAATCTATCAACTTTGATGGGAAAATATGGTGAAGAGGGAGATAAATTACTTTTCAAGATACTAAATTCGGGTGATTTTTTAGCAGATGTAACTAACGAGGAGTTACTAGCTCGAAACGCAACCAAACTAACGTCAAAGATTTCAGAAAAGGGACTTCGATATGATTTAACAGTGCCTTTTGCTCGGTTTGTAGTTCAGAATCGCGATAAAATTTCGTTTCCTTTTAAACGCTATCAAATTCAGCCTGTATGGAGAGCCGATAGACCTCAAAAAGGTCGCTATCGCGAATTTTATCAATGCGATGTGGATGTGGTAGGTAGCGATTCGTTATTGAACGAGCTTGAGTTGATTCAAATTGTAGATGAAGTTTACAGACGCCTACAAATACGTGTTGTTATAAAAATAAACAACCGAAAGATTTTGACAGGGATTGCCGAAATTATTGGCGAAGCCGAAAAAATTACCGACATTACAGTGGCCATTGACAAAATGGATAAAATAGGGCTTGATAAAGTGAATGAAGAAATTGCTTCGAAAGGAATATCGCAAGCTGCTATTGACAAATTACAACCCATATTGCTATTATCGGGCAATAACAAACAAAAATTAGAGCAACTCAAAGCGGTACTGGCCGAATCGGAAGTTGGCATGAAAGGCATTGCGGAGCTTGAAACGATTTTTGGTTACTGCGATGCGATGGAAGTGAAAACGAACATTGAGCTTGATTTAACATTGGCACGTGGCCTCAACTATTACACAGGAGCTATTTTTGAAGTAAAAGCCTTGGACGTAGAAATTGGAAGTATCACAGGTGGAGGACGTTACGATAATTTAACGGGTGTTTTTGGAATGGAGGGCGTATCGGGTGTTGGTATTTCGTTTGGGGCAGACCGTATTTATGATGTTTTGAACACATTAAAGCTTTACCCCGAAAATTCGATAGAGCAAACAAAAATACTTTTTGTTAGTTTTGGCGAAGTTGAACTAAATTACTGCTTGCCATGGGTTTCAAAATTACGAGCCAGCGGTATTAATTCTGAAATATACCCTGAGCCTACAAAAATGAAGAAACAAATGAGCTATGCGGATAATAAACAAATTCCGTTTGTAGCTATTATAGGTGAAAATGAGATGAATGATAAAAAAGTAATGCTCAAGAACATGAAAACGGGCGAGCAAACACTATGCAATTTCGAGGAATTAATTCAAAAAATCACCTCTTAAAAATCAACAAATTGGGTGCAATTTCGCGCAGTGGAATAAGCACAAAATCCCGCTCCATCATTAATGGGTGCGGGATTTTTAATTGTGGCAAGTCAACAATATCATTATCGTAGAGTAAAATATCAATATCAATAATCCTATCTGTATATCCGGAATCAGATTTAGAGCTTCGTCCCAAACTGATTTCAATTTCCTGTAGTTTATATAATAAATCGAGTGGTTTTAAACAAGTAATTACTAAAATGGCAGCATTCAAAAATTTATTATCCGATTCAAAACCCTGAGGCTCTGAGTCAATAAATTCAGAAACTCGACGCACAACCCCCACATCACTACCAATGGTAGCAATGGCATTAATAATATTTTGTTCCCTATTACCAAGATTGGAACCAATTGACAAAAAGACGTACGGCATACTACACTGATTTTTGGCAAAGATAAAAAATTTTCGTAAAACCACTGCCAAAAACTGACCTTTTGTCAGAAATTTATCTCGAATTTTATACCTTAAATGCCAATAACACACAAAAACAGCTCTTATATTGTATTGGCATATACTTTGTAAAAGCAGAAAGGAATTAAATAAAAAACGAATATTAAACATACAAAATAAATTATATTATTATCATGGGAAAAATTATTGGAATTGATTTGGGAACCACTAATTCGTGTGTTTCTGTAATGGAAGGCAACGAACCTATCGTTATTGCCAACAGCGAAGGAAAACGTACAACTCCTTCCGTAATTGGCTTTATTGATGGTGGCGAACGCAAAGTAGGTGATCCTGCAAAACGTCAGGCAATTACCAATCCGACTAAAACTGTATTTTCTATCAAACGTTTCATGGGCGAAACTTACGATCGTTTGACAAAAGAGATTGGCCGCGTACCTTATAAAGTTGTAAAAGGCGATAACAACACACCACGTGTTGATATTGATGGACGTTTATATACGCCACAAGAAATTTCGGCTATCATTTTGCAAAAAATGAAAAAAACAGCTGAAGAATATCTTGGACAAGAAGTAACTGATGCGGTAATTACTGTACCTGCATACTTTAACGATGCTCAACGTCAGGCTACAAAAGAGGCAGGCGAAATTGCTGGTTTAAATGTAAAACGTATTGTAAACGAACCTACTGCAGCTGCTTTGGCTTATGGTTTGGACAAAACCAACAAAGATATGAAAATCGTAGTTTTCGACTGTGGTGGTGGAACACATGACGTTTCGGTATTGGAGCTTGGCGATGGCGTATTCGAAGTAAAATCGACCGATGGTGATACGCACTTAGGAGGTGATGACTTTGACCACCGTATTATCGACTGGTTGGTACAAGAATTCAAAAACGAGAACAGCAATATTGACTTGAGCAAAGACCCAATGGCTTTGCAACGTTTGAAAGAAGCTGCCGAAAAAGCAAAAATCGAACTTTCGAACACCACATCTTCTGAAATCAACTTGCCTTATATTATGCCGGTAGACGGTGTACCACGTCACTTGGTACGTACATTAACTCGTGCAAAATTCGAACAATTGGTTGACGATTTAGTACAACGTACAATTGAGCCATGTCGTACAGCATTGAAAAATGCAGGTTTGACAATTGGTGAAATTGATGAAATTATCCTTGTTGGTGGTTCTACACGTATTCCTGCAATTCAAACTGCTGTTGAAAAATTCTTTGGTAAATCTCCTTCAAAAGGTGTTAACCCTGATGAAGTTGTAGCTGTAGGTGCTGCTATTCAAGGTGGTGTTTTGACAGGTGAAGTGAAAGATGTGTTATTGCTTGACGTAACTCCACTATCATTAGGTATTGAGACTATGGGTGGTGTAATGACTAAACTAATTGAATCGAACACAACTATTCCTTCAAAAAAATCGGAAACATTTACAACTGCTGCCGACAATCAACCTTCTGTTGAAATCCACATTCTACAAGGTGAGCGCCCAACAGCTGTTCATAACAAATCGTTAGGTCGTTTCCACCTAGATGGAATTATGCCTGCTCGCCGCGGAGAGCCTCAAGTAGAAGTGACGTTTGACATTGATGCAAATGGTATTCTACATGTTTCGGCTAAAGATAAAGCAACAGGAAAAGAGCAGAGTATCCGTATTGAAGCATCATCAGGCTTGAGCGATGCTGAAATTAAACGCATGAAAGACGAAGCTGCTGCAAACGCTGAAAGCGATGCAAAGGAAAAAGAACGCATCGACAAAATGAACCATGCTGATTCATTGATTTTCCAAACAGAAAAACAGTTGAGCGAGTTTGGCGACAAACTTCCAGCCGACAAAAAAGGCCCGATTGAAGCTGCTTTAGCAAAACTAAAAGAAGCTCACAAAGCGCAAGATATTGCTGGTATTGATGCTGCAACAACTGAATTAAATACTGTTTTTCAAGCTGCTAGCCAAGAAATGTACAATGCTCAAAACGCTCAAGGCGGACAGCAAGCCGGTCCTCAGGACTTCGGCGGACAGCAACAAAGCCAGAGCGGAAACCAGCAAGGCGATGTGACTGATGTTGATTTTGAAGAAGTAAAATAAACCCCGAAAACAAGGATATATATCCAAACAGAAATCGCTGTAAACGCTTAGTTTACAGCGATTTTTTTATTTTATTTTTTGCTTATCTATTGTTATATTCGATTATTTTTCTTATATTTGCAACATATTTGTAACGCGACTTAATTAGCAGGAAAGTG
>JAGNPC010000040.1 GCA_017989795.1 Paludibacter sp.
ATACATTTAATCATTGTAGCGAAATGTGAAATATATTTTTGAGTTAAATTGCAGTAATAGAAAGTTTTTACCCACCCATTTATAAAAACATATAATTGGCAGTCCGTGTGCCAATTGAAATCAATTTTCAAACTAATTATAATTAAAAATTTATGAGAAAAAATATATTTACTATCGCAATAATTGCGATAATTTTCATTTTTAGTTCGTGTGAGAAAAATGAAGTGACAGAACCTCAACTACCTTCTTATTCAAACAGGCTTGAATTTAAATCAAGGAATGAAGTTCTCTCAGCAATAGAAGCTTTAGACAATGGCTATGATTGTGAGATTCTCCGAAATAATCCTAATTTTGTGAATTTAGCAAAAGCAAAGGAAATGATTAGAAAAAATGGAATGCAAAAGGTGGATGGTATCTCAACAGATGAATTAACATTAGCATTAGATACTTTAGTCCCTAATAAATCATTTGCTGCTTTACTTAATCCGAATGGTGAAATTGTGCTAAATGACACGATATTTAAAATTACTCCAAACGGTACGTATAAATATCCTAAAAATAAAGAAATCATCTTTAATGAGCTATTTAGTGCGGATTCACTTCTAATGGGAACATTAATATCGGAAAATTTTTATGAAATTACTAACGGAATATATCGATATGATTCATTTAAAGATGAAATTATTTCTATACAAGAGGAAAATACAAACAAACCGATTTATATATCAGGAATTTCAAAGGTTTCAAGTGTGACCATAGGTGAACCTGATTTTAACTCCTTTCCTACTTATAATGCTGATCGGCACACTTTCTTTGGAAAAATAGTACAATCACTAATTGGAGGTACGAAAACATATGATGTAGACTTCAAAACAAATTCAGACAAACGCTTAAAAGGGAAATTCTATTTTTACAACTATGGTATATATGCTGAATCTGGTGTTACAGGTACAACACAAAGAAAAAGATGGATTGGTTGGAGTGATACAGATGCTGATGAACTAAGAATAGGCTGGAAAGGAGTTGTATTAGAGATGGATTTACCTAAGCCTATCACTATTCCATATAATCAACCAATAGTGATGAGCAACCCTTTCGAACAATCTCTACCAGGCAAAAGAGAATTAGGTAAAACTGTAAATTTAGTTTTATATGATATTCCAACTGATTTTCTTTTGAATGCAGCGAAATATGGATTTGATGAATTATGTCGTCAATTAAAAACATTAAGTAACAAACCTGCTGTTAAACCCGCAGCTGTGAATGTTATTTTACCAACAAAAATTTATACAATTATATTTAACGAAGATAAAAAAGGATACAATACAGAAAAGATAAATCACGTATTCAGTAGTCAATTTAAAATTATGATTTCCATAAATGCGATGGATTTTCCTTCTAATACAGTTCAATGGGCTAATGCTTTTAAAGGAACATTAGATTTGCCTTACCCAAAAATGAAGTATGGTGAGATTTATACTTGTGCTAAATTTGGAACAGAATGGAAGGGCATGAAGATTGTAAAAAGTATGGATTAAAAATGCGAATATGGCAATTACGAAACGAAGCATTATTTTAGCAACCATAGTTTTATATACAGGTATAGTTTTTTCTCAAAAAAACAGTTTAAATGCTGGTATAACTTTATTGGGACTTAAAGATCAAAATCCTTACGGTGGAGGTGTTCATTTAGGCTACGAGTACCGTATTCCTAAACTCAGATTTTTGGCAGTAGAAGCACGATTAAGTGCTGGAAGATTATTGGGCGATGGATTGTATCAAGTAAATCCGATTAAGGAATGGAACTATTCAGCTGACTACTTTATGGCTGGGATAATCCCACGGTTTTACTATTGTTTATCAGATGATTTGTATTTGTTTTTAGATACTGAAATTGGAGTAGCCCGAATGACTGGTAAAACTTTTTTTTCTGAAGGAAACCAATGGAAAGCAACCAAACCATTCAATTATAATTACCACGCAATCAAAGTTGGAATTATTGCACCAATTAATGAGAAACTAAAAATATCATTAGCACTGGGATATATGTCAATGGATATAGCTGATTTAATGAATAGCAACCTTTCAAATGTTAGTTATCATTTTAAAAAGCAAACCATTGATTTTGGAACTTCGTTTTCTTTACATGTAATTTTATAATGATAAATTAAACAAAAAAAAGATGAAAATAAAAATATGTTTATTGATATTTCTCATTTCTATTGGTTCTTTAAACAACATTAAAGGTCAAAAGAAAATGCAAACTCAAATAGATTTTAGATATTCACTTGGTTTATTAGAGAAAGGACAAATTTGGAATTATAACCGGAACGATGCAGAAATGTATGCAACAGCACTCCGCATTACCCAGTTATATTCATTGAATAAGAACCTTAATGTTGGATTAGGAATAGGAGTTGATAAATTTTATAAACCTATGTATAATACTTTTCCTGTATTTAGTGCAGTTCAATACATGCCATTTTCTTATAAAAATAGTATTCCATACTTTTTTACGAATATCGGATATGGTTTACCAGTTCAAATTGTGAATCCAGGCTTGATGACTGATTTTGGTTTTGGATATAAATTAGTAAATTCTAAACAATTTGGTTTAAATATTCAATTTGGTTATAGTTATCAACAAATACTGGCTGAAGCCGAAATTTCACCACAACCTGCAAATATTATTGGAAATCCTGTAGTATTTCAAAATCGACACTCATTATTGTTTAGCTTGGGTATAGTCTTCTAACTGTGATTATATTATAGATTTAACAGTTGAAAGCTGTTTTTTTATATTGTGTTTTATTGTTCGAGTGAGAATTGTCTCACTTGAACAAGTATTTAAACCATAAAAATAAGTATTAAAAAATAACTCATGAAAAAACTAATATTAACGTGAGTTCGATATAAGAATTAAAATAATTGGAGTTGAAGCGAGTCAACTCTTTCAGTATTAATCGATGGTTTCTTAGGTAAAAAGCTATATGCAAGTAAGCCAGCAATCAAGTTTGTAATAAAATTAGTAAATGAACGATGTCTTGTATGTTCAATTTGACATATGTTTTTCAACTCATCGTTAACTGATTCAATAACAGCTCTTTTACGAAGGTTTATTTTATCTTGCAAAGGTATTTCACCACCTTTCATATTGTTTCTCAATTTAGTGACTAAATGAATGCCATCAACAAAAAGAATATCTCTAAGTGTTTGGGAAATATATCCTCTATCAGCATATAGCTTTCCAAATACCGTTTTTATAAATGATTCAGAATTAAGTGGTTCACGATCATCTACATTACCTTGAGTTATGACAAAACTAAGTATTTCACCTTTGTCATTAATGATAATATGTAGTTTAAAACCGAAGAACCAGCCAATTGTGCTCTTGCCCTTGGTGGCAATGCCGGAAAACACTTTATTCTGCTTCTCTCTTTTAATATGACAAGCTTTGAGAGTCGTTGAATCAACAAAACTGATTCCGGTGCATTCTCCCATTCTGCAGAGCTTTAAAAATAGAACTAACGCGAAAGCGACCTGTTGTTGTAGTTCAACAAAACGATTATAGGAAACCAATTGAGGAAATTCCTTGTTTAAATGTTGACTTACATAGAACAAATAGTAATGCTTTAAATTTCTATAACCTCCTAAATGAAAGGATATTAGAATAGTCATTACTTCGCTATGAGAGAGCTTTCCATGCTTATTTCTGGTCTTTTTGCCGTTATCTGCTTGTAAAATATGTTTTTTGTATGATTTATCAAATTCTTTTGAAAAATCATCGCATAAATAGAAAATTTCAGTAATTTCGTTAGTGGTTAGCATAGTGATGAATGTTAGTTATTTATTTGTATTTCAACACTATAAAGATAATAATTATCTCTGAATTATGCTAACTTTCTAACAATTTTCTTATATCGAACTCACGTTAATATTAATAATTTTGGTAGTATTTACTACAACATCTTATGCTCAAGAAAAATCAAAGTTGAATTACGAATCAGGTATAGGTGTTTCGTGGGAGGGTAACTACGGTATGGTGGGGATGAATCAATACAACAGCTGGACAGATGTCCATAGCTTCTTTAGCTACGGACTGTGGGAAGCAAGTCTCTTTGACTTGCAAATATATTAACAACAACAATTAAAGGTAAACCAAATGAAATCATTAAATTGTAAAAATCATCAACCGTCAAGAGCTGTTTTTGTGCTAATTTTTTTTTATTCACTTTCATAAGTTTTGGACAAAACAAGATTAAAAAAGATGAACCATTTTATGCAAAAATAATCATGTTAAAGCCAGAAATGACCAAAACGGAAGTGTTAAAATTAATGGGAGAACCCTACAAAATCTCATTTTGCAATAATGAGAAACAAGAGTTTATTGAAGAAGTATTTTACAAGACGTCTGTTTTTATTGAAAAATGGTATGTAATTACTTATCAATGTGTTTTTGTAAATAACAAATTAAAAACACTTTCTCAAAAAGAAATGACATTTGATGTTAGCAACGTACAAATTGTAAACTAAAAATTTACAAGTCTTTTTCACGCTGACCACACCTTCAGTATCTACAAACGGCATTTGTGTACTTTCTTGTGACGCTTTTCGTATAAAATTTTACTACCTTAGTAATTTAACAAACTAGAATTGCTTACCTTTGCATCTTATTGACAAATACAAACACGATGCAACTATACCTCGCACCACTTCAGGGCCTCACTGATTGGATTTTCAGAGAAGCTTTTTCGGAACATATCGGCCGTTTCGACAAAACATTTACTCCTTTTGTGCGTATGCAGCAGGGCGAGTTTTACCGTCCCAGCCAGTGTAACGATTTACTGCCAACTAACAACAGCTTTCAGAAACCAGTACCACAGTTTTTGGGAAACGACGTACTATCTTTTAAAAAATTCGAAGCGTTTTGTTTAGAAAACAATTACAAGGAGGTCAATATAAACATGGGCTGCCCCTACCCCATGGTTACGGGCAAACGCATGGGTGCTGGCTTACTCGCCAACCCTACGCTTGTGGCTAGTTTGCTCGAAGGTGCATTTACAAACACGTCACTTAAAATATCAGTTAAATGTCGCTTAGGCCTCGATGATGCCACGCAGTTTTCCGAAATCGTTAGCATTTTCAACAGCTTTCCACTCGAGGAGCTTATTATTCACCCACGCATTGGCAAACAACAATATAAAGGTACACCCGACCGACAGAACTTCGCCCACTATGCACCACTGCTTAAGCATTCGATATGCTACAATGGCGACATCAACAGCCTCAACGACCTAACTGAAATACAGCAACTTCACCCAACCCTAAATAAAGTAATGATAGGCCGAGGAGTGGTACAAAACCCATTTTTACTCCATGAACTCCGCAACGAAACACTGAGCAGTTCCGACAAAGTAAAGATGCTCCGTAACTTTCACCTATCTATGATAGCGCATTGCAAAACCAAATATGCAAGCGACCAACACTTTTTGAAACGCATGGAAGAGCTGTGGGAATACCACCACAAACTATACGATAATGGGCATAAAGTGTATAAACAAGTTCGCAAAAGCCGAACATTGGCACAATACGAAGAAGCTGTATTTAAGGCTATTAATAGCTTTTAGTAATATGTGAAATCAACAGACACAGTATCATACTTTAGATCAAAAGTCAGTATTGTCCGGTAAAAAGTTTTGTTGTTACAATAATCTTATTTCTCTCACTTCGTTCGAGATGACATTCAGTCGTTTAGACTTTCGAGTGGGGGTTGGTTGGCGGCAAAGCCGCCAACCAACCCCCACTCGCCCAAATTCATCGTAATTCATTGTCATTCTGAACGAAGTGAAGAATATAATAATTTTCACCGGACAACTTTAGATCAAAAGTTAAAATAACACGTATTAAAAAAACGTTTTATTTTAATCTTATATTTTGTTTTTCAAAATATTTCATATCTTTGTTTCGTAAAATAGAACAATATGAAGATTGTATCACATAAAAAATTAGTTGACTTCTATTCCAAGCATCATACATCCAAAATTCCACTTGAAAACTGGTATAAAACAGCTAAATGCGCCAAATGGAAAAATTTTGCTGATATAAAAAAAGACTTTAATTCTACGGATGCAATAGGTAATCAACGCTATATTTTCAACATCAAAGGAAATGACTATAGACTTGTTGTTATCATTCAATTTGCACATGAATATTTATATATTCGTTTCGTCGGATCACACTCTGAATATGACAAAATTGATAGCAATACCATTTAAAAATTTTGCAATATGGAAACAAAACTAACAGAAGCTGTTTATAAAACGGCACTTGAACGGATAGAAGAACTCCTACCAATGGTATCCGACAATACGCCCATATATGATAGAAAGACGATTGAATTAAAAATAATGTCGGATATTGTAATTGAATACGAAGAGTTAAATTACCCAATTTCTTCGCCAAGTTTTATTGATGTACTAAAAATGCGTTTAGAAGAAGAGTCTATGACTCAACGTACATTCGCAAAAAAAATTGGAGTTTCACCATCCCGCATCAGCGAATATCTTTCGGGTAAAAGCGAACCCACTTTAAAAGTGGCTCGTTCGATAAGTCAACTTCTTCATATTGACCCTTCTATTGTATTGGGGGTATAATTTTAGTATGAAGATGGAAAAATCATTACAAGAGATGAAACGAGTACTTATTATTAGCTATTATTGGGTGCCAAGTGGAGGTTCGGGCGTGCAGCGCTGGGTGAAGTTTGCAAAATACCTGCGCCAGTTTGGCTGGGAACCTATTATTTATACGCCCTTAAATCCGGAGTTTCCCGCTATCGACACTTCGCTCGAAAAGGATTTGCCTGCCGACTTACAAGTAATAAAAACACCTATTTGGGAACCCTATAATATTTACCGTAACCTTACGGGCAAAAAAAATCAGCCTATCAATGCGGGTTTTATTTCGGAAGGTAAAAAGCAAGGCTGGAAGGACAAACTGTCCATCTGGATTCGTGGTAACTTTTTGATCCCTGACCCGCGCCGGTTTTGGATTAAACCCTCTGTGCGCTACTTGCAGAACTACCTAGAGGCTAATCCCGTAGATGCTATCATTACTACAGGGCCGCCGCATTCCATCCATTTTATTGCATTGGGTCTCAAAAAACATTTCCCAAACATTCCGTGGATAGCTGACTTTAGAGATCCGTGGACCAATATTTACTATCACACCGACTTGCAACTCACCCCGTGGGCCGATGCTGTGCATCACCGCCTTGAGAAAAAAATTGTACAAGGTGCCGATACCGTTCTTGTGGTATCTACCCGCACCCGCGATGAATTTGCCAATCATAAGCCAAAAGCTATTGAGCTTATTACCAATGGCTACGACTCGGAAGATGCGCACGAGCTAAATGTGGAACTCGATAGCCGTTTTAGCATTGCACATATCGGTTTATTTATTGAAAGTCAGAATCCCAAAAAACTGTGGAAGGTACTTCGCGAACTGTGCAACGAGCTACCCGACTTTGCCACCGACTTACACATTAATTTAATTGGTAAAATTGACTTTTCCATCATCGAACACATTAAGCTTGCTGGTCTCGAAGCCAATGCCACCATTTCGGCCTACATGCCACATGCCGACGTTATTAAAATACAACATGCTTCGCAGATTCTATTGTTATTGCTTGTAAATAAGCCCAATACCGAATCAGTAATTCCTGGAAAGCTATTTGAGTACTTTAATGCGCGCCGCCCCATACTTGCCATTGGGCATACCAACGGCGATTCGGCAGCTCTAATCAACAGCACGGGCGCTGGTGCTATCGTAGATTTTGACGATGAGCAAAGCCTAAAAAACTTTGTTGTTGATGCCTACAAGCAGTACAAAGCAGGTAAACTAATCTGTAAATCAACTAATATTGAACAGTATTCACGTCGCAACTTAACCCAGAGACTCAGTGTATTATTGAACAACTTAACGCAGCACTAACATGACACGTATCATCACATTCCTGCTATTTTGCTTGGTAATGCTTGGTTCAGAAGCACAAATAACCGATCGAAAAATGAAGTCGGGTTTCCGCACAACCAACGGACGAAAAATAGATGTGCTCATAATTCACTCCACCTTTAACAACTCGGGTGGAGAGCATTACGATACAGATAAAATAATTAGTCAGTTTGTGCGCTACGGAGTGAGTGCGCATTATCTCATTGGTAGATCTGGCGAAGTTTACCGCCTTGTGGACGAAAAAAACGTGGCTTATCATGCTGGCAAAAGCTCCCTACCAAATGGCCAAACCAACCTCAACACACGTTCCATTGGCATTGAACTTGTGTGCTCCTACACCGACTCGGTGGCCGAACCACAACTTCAGGCACTTCTCACACTTACCCGCGATATACAGGAGCGTCACAAACTAAGCTACATTCTTAGGCATTCCGACATTGCTCCCAATCGTAAAACCGACCCTTGGAACTTTAATTGGGAGCGCTACAACCAACTACTTACAGCCAAACCATAATTCAGAATCAGTTCTCCAAATTATGATCATAAATAGTTAAATTTACTCAAACGTCAGAACCGTATTTCGGATTATTTGAATACATTCGGCCAGTTCAAACTTGGTGATAACCAATGGTGGAGCAAACCGGATGATGTTGGTGTGCGTAGGTTTGGCAAGTAAGCCATTTTCGGCCAGTTTAAGACAAATTTCCCATGCAAGGTTTTTATGTCCTTCGTTATTTATAATGAGTGCATTGAGCAAGCCTTTGCCGCGCACGAATGATGCTATATTCGATATTTCGCACAAGTTTTGCATTTCGTGACGGAAGTAGTTCCCTAGTTCGTATGCATTTGCAGCCAGTTGTTCGTCGCTTACAACTTCGAGAGCCGCAACAGCCACTGCTGCAGCTATAGGATTACCTCCAAAGGTTGAACCATGCTGCCCAGGCTGTATCACCTCCATAATTTCGTTTGACGACAGCACAGCCGAAACCGGATAAGCTCCACCCGAAAGCGCTTTACCAAGAATCAAAATGTCGGGCTTCACTTCGTCGTAGTCGCAAGCTAAAAGTTTACCTGTACGCGCAATACCTGTTTGTACCTCATCGGCAATAAACAGCACATTGTGTTCTTTACATAGATCGTAACACGCTTTGAGATAGCCATCGGCTGGTACGTAAGCTCCTGCTTCGCCCTGAATAGGCTCAACTAAGAAACCAGCAATATTGGCATTGCTTTCTAATACAGCTCTTAATGCATCTACATCGTTAAAAGGTACTACAATAAAACCTGGTGTGTATGGACCATAGTGGTGGTACGCATCTGGATCGACAGAAAATGACACAATGGTGGTGGTACGGCCATGAAAATTATTCTCGCAAACAATGATTTGCGCGGTATTTTCAGTCAAGCCTTTCTTTTGATATGCCCATTTTCGACATAGTTTGATGGCCGTTTCAACAGCTTCGGCACCTGTGTTCATGGGCAACACTTTATCGAATCCAAAATATTTGGTAATAAATGCTTCGTATACACCAAGATTGCTATTGTAAAATGCACGCGAAGTAAGCGTTAATTTTTGTGCTTGCGTCACTAATGCATTTACAATTTTGGGGTGGCAATGACCTTGATTCACCGCAGAGTAAGCCGATAGAAAATCGAAATACTGTTTTCCAGCAACATCCCATACATAAACACCTTCGCCCCTATCGAGTACTACTGGCAGTGGGTGATAATTATGAGCTCCGTACTTATCTTCGAGTTCCATTAACTCCTGAGCATTGTAATTTGTAGTTGTCATTTTGTATAGTGTTTTAAAAAATTTCTGCCATCATGCAACGTACACTACCACCACCGAGCTTTTCGATAGTTGGTACCGATGGTACTAACAGTTGATTGTATGAATTAAGTGTTTTAATTTGAATGTCTGTAAGTGAGTTGTAAGCAGTTTGCGAAAGCACCAAAAACAACTCACCTTGTTTGTTGGCTACTTGTAGCATATTGCCCGCAAAATGCTGCATCTGAGTTTCGGATATTTCTACAATTTCCTTTCCAGATTGAACTACCGTTGAACAAAATAAATCACGTTCGAGTTCGTTGTCAATAGCATCCAAGCAAACAACTACATATTTATTGGCTACACAAAGTTGCACATTGGTATGATAAATAGGCATGCGTTTATTTCTCACAGTTTGATTGGCAGTGTAACTAATGGCTTTGTATCCAAAATCGGAACAGAATGTTTTGAATAGTTTCAAATCAGTACGTTCAGACAGTGCTGCATACGCTATTTTGTTAACACGATCAAGAATCATACTTCCAGTACCCTCCAAGAAGATATTTTCATTTTCGTAGGAACTGTAATCTTTGATTTTATCGACTTCAAAACCCGCTGATTTTGCTATCTCAAATACACAGCTTCGTCTTTCGAGTCTACGATTTTCGGCAAACATAGGGTATATGGCTGCTTTGGATCCGTGAAACGAAAACCAGTTATTTGGAAAAATAGAATCGGGCGTATGTGGTTCAAGTGTATCCTTCATAATCAGCACTTGAATGTCTTTGCTTCGCAATAAATCAACCATAGCCTGGAATTCAGCGAGTGCAAGGGGTTGGATTGTTTGCGCATCAATCACACCATTTTGTTGAAAATGATTATTTACAGCTGTTTGAGTATTGAACCCAAAAGCAACAGGTTCAACCATCAGTATGGTATTTGTGGTTTGTATATTCATAAACAAGCTTTTAATCGTTAAGCCGCACAAGCGGGAAAGTTGAACATCGGAGCAAACCGCCCATTTTTGATATCTCGTGATAAGGTACTTTTTCAACTGTTAATCCCCATTCAGTACTCATATGCTCATTCAACCGATTAAAGTTTTGCTCACTTACTACAGTTGTTGGCGACAAGGAAAAAACATTGGAGTTCATATTATACATTTCCTCTTTTTGAATTTCAAAAATATTTTGTTTGCCAAACATATCCACTAGTAACTGATAATCTTTTTCGAATCGGAAACCATCTTTATAAATAATGGCTTTATCGCGACCAACAGGCATGAAGGTACAGTCGAGATGCAGAATCCCTTGTCGAGGATCGGTATCGTGTTTTACCAACTCCAAGGGAATAAATGTTTTATGGGGAAAAATTTCTTTTAGAAAATGAAAAGCATACGCATTGGTACGCGCTGTTTTCAACTGCGGATAATCGTCGGCAGTATAT
>JAGNPC010000280.1 GCA_017989795.1 Paludibacter sp.
ATTTTTAAATCTATTAAACCTTGCTTTACGATGGTAGGAGCTTGATTTGTTGTTTCCGACTTCTGATAGCTATAATTGATACCCGCTACATTTACAGTAGTTTCAATTGCAAAATTATCAATCACAAAAACCAATATACCTGGACGAATACCAATGCCAGCTACATAGGTTTTACTCAATGTACGGGTAATCTCATCGTCAACAAGCGATTCGGAAATAGATTGTTGAAGTGAAAACGACAATTCGGTTTGTGTGATAATATTAAATCGCCTACTCGGACCGAGCGGAACGTAGTTTTTTATAAATGGACGAAACTCCATTTTATTGGTATAAACCTGTGTATGCTTTTGTATATCCGATTCGGTATAATGGCCTTTTTTGGTAGTAGTCCGTAATCCACACCTAAACCTACAAACAAGTTATTTTTAAAGCATAACCAGCATCAATACCCAACGATATACTATTTGATAATTGATCATCGATATTCAATACGAGCGCATCTTTATTCACAATTTCCTTCGAATTTAAAGATAAAGTTCCACCTACGAAATAGTCGTGTTTATTTAAATTGGCTCTGTAAACAGGCTTGGTTATTAATAATTTAACGCTGTCGGCTTGTTGTGCAAAAACAGCGTTGTTTGCCAAAAAAGAGCTAGCTAAAATAACAACAGCGATTAAATACATATCTAATTGTTGAACTATTTTTTTTCTCATATACTAAATTAAGATAAACACTCATTACAAATAAGTTAGAAATTTTAAAACAAAAAAAGATTGAAATTTGTTTACAATAAAGGTATATTAATGCAAAATGTATAGAAAAATCGTTTAATCAATCATCAACAAATTTAAAATTTTAGCGGCACTTCAATTATCAAAATACGAGTAACATAGGTAGTTACGATATGTATTGATTCACAATCCCACACGCCCAAACCATCACGCGCACTGAGTACTTGGTCATTTACCATTACATCGCCTTCTATTACAAAAACATAAACACCAGTATTTGCACCTTTTAAAGTATAACTCCCCTCCCACCCTTGACTTAAATCGCCGAGCATCATCCACGCTTGTTGATGTATCCAAACACCTCCATCATTATCGTTAGGCGATAGTATTTGATATAATTCATCCTTTTTGTATAAACTATCTAATGATATTTGATCGTAACGTGAAGATACATTTCGTTTGTTGGGCAATATCCAGATTTGAAGCAAAGTCAATGCTTGTGATGCATCGCCATTAAACTCGCTATGATAAATACCCGTACCGGCACTCATTACTTGTATTTCGCCAGCTGATATTGTACCGCTATTACCCATGCTATCTTTGTGCTCTACAACGCCCGAAAGCGGAATAGTTATAATCTCCATATTATCGTGTGGATGAGTACCAAAACCCATTGCAGGTGCTATCCAATCGTCGTTAAGCACACGTAGAGCACCAAAATTCATTCGGTTGCGATCAAAATAATTTGCAAAACTAAAGGTATGATGCGTATGCAGCCAATCGTAATTTGCCGTTCCGCGAGTATCGGCTTTATGTAGTGTTGATTTCATTTTAAAAAATTGATTTGTTTTAAAAATTTACTAACATATAAACAAAGAGAGCCACCCATTTTGTTCATAATCAATTCATAAATAATTGGAAAATAGCACAGTTATAAGCTCAATAAAAACTACTTTTGTACGCATACGTTTCGAAATTAAAAAAGTTAAAATCATCAATTCATTTGTTTAAATATAAATAATACAGTATATTTCGAAAAAAAAATAGATAAAACGCTATTAGTTAACCAATTTACACCACTTACTGCAAAATGGAATCAAAATCACACACCGATACAGTTTTTATTGTAAGTGGTGCGCCAGAAAATAAGCAAATACTCACCAATATACTCACCAATAATGCTTACATTCTACGCTCCGAAATAACGGGTGGTGAAGCGCTTGTATCTATCAAAAATGAACTTCCTGATTTAATATTGATGGAAATGGAATTGCCTGATATGAAAGGCATTGAAGTGTACAAATTGCTTAAAGTAGATGAAAACACATGCCAAGTTCCAGTGTTATTTTTAATTAATGAAAATGACGCAAGCGAAAAACAAAAAGTTTTCGAAGCAGGTGGCGTGGACTATATTACCAAACCATTTATAAAAGATGAGGTGCTTGCTCGGGTAAAAATACAGTTAGAAATAAGCAAATTACGCTCAACAATTGATACAGAGAGACAACTTCGCACAACGAACGAAAAAGTATTAAAAGAAAGCGAAGAACGCTTCCAACTACTCTTTAACAAAGCTCCTTTGGGCTATCAATCGCTTGATAAAAATGGCTGCTTTATTGAGGTAAACCAAAAGTGGTTAGATATGTTGGGATATACCCACGATGAGGTTATTGGCAAATGGTTTGGCCATTTTATGCCTCCAAAATACCAAGAAATGGTGAAAATAAATTTCCCAAAATTTTTAGCACAAGGTCATATACATGCTGAATTTGAACTAATTCATAAAAACGGATCCATACATTATATTGCTTTCGATGGAAAAATTGGAACAGATATAAACGGAAATTTCAAGCAAACACATTGCATTTTACAAGATATTACCGAGAGTAAACGCATTAAAGATGCACTTGTTGAATCGGAAAGACGCTTTAGAACACTACTATCAGGTGTTGAGCTTATTTCAATCATGCTCGATATGGAAGGTTGCATCACTTTTTGCAACGATTATTTACTCACAATTACTGGCTATACAAAAGAAGAAGTAATAGGAAAAAACTGGTTTGAACAATTTTTACCACGTTCAGTGTACGAAAATGTTTTAAATGTTTATTTAGAAGCCATTAAAAATCAAAACATTATAAAACATTACGAAAACGCAATTGTAACAAAAAATGGCGAAGAACTGATTATTTCGTGGAACAATACTGCACTTTACGATGAGCAAGGGAAAATAAACAGCATTGCAAGCCTTGGTGTGGACATAACGCAAAAACAGAAAGCCGAACAAGCGCTATTAAACAATCAGAAACTGTTGTCGGAAACCGAAACTTTAGGCAACATAGGCGGGTGGGAAGTATGTGTAAAAACACAAAAACTTAACTGGACAGCTCAAACGTATCGCATTCACGAAGTACCAATTGAAAAAGAACCGACATTGGACGAAGCAATTAAGTTTTATGCACCTGAATCGTTACCAATTATAAATTCGGCTGTACAAAAAGCCATCGAACTAGGCGAACCGTTCGATTTAGAACTCGAAATAATAACGGCCAAAGGAAACCGACGAAATGTACACGCCATTGGTAAATATGACGCAAGTTTAGAGCGAGTTTATGGATATTTTCAAGATATTACAGAACGAAAAAGAAACGAACAGGCACTTATCGACAGCGAAAAAAAACTCATTACTCTGTTCGAATCAATGACAGAAATGGTTGTAATACACGAACTTGAGTTCGATGAAAATGGAAATGCCATCAATTACATAATCACCGATTGTAACAAAACTTTTTTAAATGAAACAGGTATCAAAAATCCTATTGGTAAATTAGCAACCGAAGTTTATGATACCTACAACCCACCCTACATAGAGCAATATGCTCAGGTGTGCAAAACGGGTATTTCGTACGAGTTTAATTCGTATTATGCTCCTATGAAAAAACACTTTTTGATATCGGCTGTATCGCTGGGCGGGAATAAATTTGCTACCATCACCACCGATATTACATCC
>JAGNPC010000281.1 GCA_017989795.1 Paludibacter sp.
GGTAAAAAGCAAGCATTAAAAACAGGAATAGAGCAAGCATCAAACCAATTAATCATCACCACCGATGCCGATTGCACACCCTCTAGCACTTGGGTACAAACAATACTCAGCTTTTACGATCAGCAAAACCCCGATTTGATTATTGGACCCGTAGAAATGAAAACAGATAATTCATTGTTTCAAAACATACAGCAATTAGAATTTCAATCACTCATAGCCGCAGGAGCAGGAGCAGCAGGCAACAAGAAGGCAATCATGTGCAATGGTGCAAACCTTGCCTTCCATAAGTCCGAATGGTTAGCACAATTCAGCCAACTAAAACCACACTTACAATCCGGCGATGACGTGTTTTATTTACATGCATTAAAACGTGAAGGACGAAAAATCAGTTTTCTTAAGTCCAAACAAGCCCTGGTTTTCACTAAATCATGTACATCTATAAAACAGTTTTACAAGCAACGCAAACGCTGGGCCTCAAAAGCGCCCTCATACACTGACACTTACACCATCGTCATCGCACTCATCATTTTCGGCACATCAAGTATTCAGTTAATCAGTGCAATTGCAAGTCTTTTCAACACAGCCTACATCTTGCATTTTGCACTTATTACATCCATTAAATGCATTATCGATTGGATTTTTATAAACCACACCAATGATCTTTTCGAAAAAAGAAAAACCGCCAAAAGCATCATAGCTCTGACGGTTGTATATCCTTTTTACATCACAATAGCTGCATTTGCAGGAATAGCACAAAATCTTATCGGTAAACGTAAAGAAAGTTTTCGGTGACATTTACTTTATAGCGCCTTAACACCTCTTTGGCTGGCCCTGAAGTATTATCAGGATGCCCCACTCCAAACGAAACATCAAAAATACTACCACATTTATTACACTTTACTTTGCCCAGCGAACCCTTTACAGGATACACTTTGGCTGTTCTACTAATCTCGTGCGTGCAGGCCATATCAAAAGCATAGTAAATCGTATTACCACTTTCATCGGGCAGTGGACTCGAATAAACTAAAATACCAGCAAAGCCCAATCTATCGGCATCGTAAACAGGAACTTCGAAGATTTTAAATTCGTTTGAACTATTTTTGAAGGTATTATACTCGCCACTGAAATCAATTTTAAGGCTCACCATCATTGCAGGCACCGACGACACATAATTATCCTTACAGCCCCACAGAAGGGTTGCAAAAGATAATATGAGTATTATATTTCGGAAATTCGACACAATTCCTCTTCGGTAAAATGAGTATTTTTAAGCGCATCAATATTATCCTGCAACTGTTTTACCGAACTAGTGCCAATAATCACAGAGTTAACCTCCTGCTTATGAAAACACCAAGCAAGTGCCATCTGTGCTAAACTTTGCCCACGCTCTTGTGCAAGCACATTCAAATTCGAAATACGGTTTAATATTTCGGGCGTAAGTTGACCCTTTTGCAAAAAACCATAACTATGTGCAGCTCTCGAGTTTTCGGGTATACCATGCAAGTACTTATCACTAAGCATACCTTGCGCCAATGGCGAAAAACCGATAAACCCAACACCGTTTTCTTGAGCAGCCGGAAGCACCTCTGTTTCAATTTCGGGCGATAAAATACTGTACCTATCTTGGTTTATCAAACAAGGCGTACCATTTTCATTTAAAATACGGTAAGCTTCACGCGCCTTATCCTCTGGATATTTCGAAATGCCCACATACAGTGCTTTACCCTGCTTTACCATATCCGAAAGCGCCCCCATTGTTTCCTCTATGGGCGTATTCGCATCATATCTGTGCGAGTAAAAAATATCCACATAATCCAGTTTCATCCGTTGCAAACTCTGCTCCACACTAGCCATCAAGTATTTACGAGATCCTCCATCACCATAAGGCCCATCCCACATAATGTGTCCAGCCTTACTACTTATCAACATCTCATCCCTATGTGCCGAAAAGTGTTTTTTAAGCATTTTGCCAAAGTTCTTTTCAGCACTACCAAAAGGAGTACCGTAATTATTGGCTAAATCAAAGTGCGTAATGCCATTATCAAACGCATGTTTAATCATTCGCAATGCCTCATCCGCATCGTCCACATCGCCAAAGTTGTGCCACAACCCAAGCGATATCTGTGGCAATTTCAAACCACTAGCACCGCACCTATTATAAACCATTCCTTGCTTATAGCGCTCAGGATTAGCCGTATATTCCGAATGATTAGACATCGTATTTATGTTTTAAAATTTAACCTCAGGAGCTTTTTCACTACCATCTTCAGCCTCAAAATACGCTTTTTTCTCCAAACCAGCCATCGAAGCCACTATATTTGTAGGGAAAGTACGCACAGAAGCATTAAACTCCTTACACATATCGTTAAAACGGCCACGTTCTGTCGTAATACGGTTTTCAGTACCTTCCAATTGCGCTTGAAGCTCCAAAAAGTTCTGATTCGCCTTCAAATCTGGATAATTTTCGGTAATCATCAACAACTTTCCCAGTGCCGAACTCAACTGACCCTGAGCCGCCTGATACTCTTTTAACTTTTCAGCCGTCATATTCGTAGGATCCACAGTCACTTGCGTTGCTTTTGCACGCGCAGCCACCACACCTTCCAGCGTTTCGCTCTCATGACTTGCATAGCCCTTCACCGTAGCCACCAAATTTGGAATCAAATCCGATCTACGTTGATACTGATTTTCAACATTCGCCCACTGTCCATTCACCGCTTCGTCCTTACTCACAAGGCCGTTGTATTTACCAATTCCCCAGAATACAAATAAAATAAGTACCCCTACAACCGATAATAAAATAATTGTGTTCTTATTCATGCTATTTTTTAATAATTATAAATTGTTAATTGTAATAAAATTTTACATATAAATACATTTTGGGCGTGCCCCTCGTACCTCGGGTCGGGCTTTCCGCTCTTGTACTGCCGAAATACGGCAGCACGCCGCTGCAATCCCTCACGTTCCGAGCTACACTACTACCAACCGCTCGTTGAACCACCGCCCCCCGAAAAACCACCACCAAAGCTTCCACCACCACTGAAACCGCCGCCACCGCCGCCGCCAAAGCCACCTCGGCCGCTACTCAGCACACTGCCAATTACAGCACCAGCTACTAGCGAGTCGGCATTACGTTGTAGGCGTGGTATATTATCGTTGTGATTCTCTTCATAACCACAAAACTTACAATGAAAAGTTGTTCGTTCCGTTCCACTACTAATATAAGTTGGAGCCACTATTGTACGTTTATCTTTTAAAATAAATGCTTTGGTATTACATTTCGGACAATTTGTGTACGCACTCGGCTTATCGTAAGTAAAAATCGTTTCGTTTTTACAACCGTCGCACAAAAACACATCATAATCAACCGCATTCAACTGTTCTTCAAACTGTTGTGCCATTTTCAAATGTGCATCTTCCTTCTTCTCGCTAAGCAATTTCATTTGTCCACCACACTCACTACAAGCTATCGGCTCCCTACGAACCTTAAACATCATAATTCGTCCATAAATCTTGGCTGGCAAGGTGGTAAAAGGTACAGGTAGTACCAAAACCAAGTAATAAACCGGAAATTTGAGCAACAAAATAGCTACCACCGCAATCACAGGCAACATAATAGCCATCACCATCAGCGCACCTGCCTTCTCGGTTTTAATGGCTTTATAACGCACAATGTTCGACGAAAGTTTGGTGTTCTTACGAATTTTCGGAACGATACCAGCAACCCACACAAACGACAAT
>JAGNPC010000282.1 GCA_017989795.1 Paludibacter sp.
AAGTATTGTAGCCGATAGCACATCAACTATTGTACTTAAGCTTTACAGCCCCAACAGATTAGTGTACGCCGTAAATGCAAACTCAGATCAAATGGCTGTATTCTCTGAAGTGTATTACGACAAAGGCTGGAATGCTTACATCAAGGACGAAAAAGTGCCCTACATACGTGCCAATTATTTATTGCGCGCCATGCCGCTTAAAAAAGGCGTATACGAACTAGAATTCAAGTTTGAACCGCTGTCGTACAAACTAGGAAACTACATTTCGCTAGCATCATCAATATTGCTAGTGGTAAGTTTTCTACTTTTTGCACTAATATTATTTAAAAAGAAAAAACAATAAATTCACACACATTTCTCTTTATTCCCCTCTTGCGGGGTTAGAGGGCTAATTATAATCGAATGAAAAAAGTTAGAAGCATCCATTTCAGTTCCACTATTAGCATGTCGCTTGTACTGCTCTTAATTGGGTTGGTTAGTTTATTACTCTTCGTAGCACACGATATGAGTGTTTATGTAAAAGAGAATATTAATTTATCAATCATTCTGGATGATGAATCGGGTAAAGAAGAAGCCGACCGAATAGAAGCTTATATGTCGATGGGCGATTATGCAAAGTCCATTAACTACATTTCGAAAGAAGACGCACTCAAAGAGCACATTGCGGCTATGGGCGAAGATCCAACCGACTTTTTGGGCTTTAATCCGCTAAAAGCATCGCTCGAAATAAAACTCAAAGCCGACTATGCCAATAACGATAGCGTACGCATGTTGGAATCGAAACTCAAAGCATTTAAAGGCATTGAACGCATTGCCTATCAAAAAGAACTCATCGGGCTAGTAAATGATAATGTACGCAAAATAAGCCTTGTATTACTCGGATTGGCTTTAGTACTGCTCATAGTAGCCATTGCATTAATAAACAACACGGTACGACTGGCCATTTACTCCAATCGCTTTTTGATAAACACCATGCAACTTGTAGGTGCTACCGACTGGTTTATACGTAAACCATACGTTAAGCGGGCAGCAATCAATGGATTAATTTCGGCTCTTATTGCCTGCGCGTTTTTAGTCGTAGTTATCTATTATGTTATGTTCGAATTTGGACTTACGGGCTTGTCAATCAATACCGCATCGATGGTTTGGGTAGCCATTATTGTTATCACATCGGGAATGGCACTTATGGCATTATCTACGCTTAGTGCCGTGGGGCGCTACTTAAAAATGAATACAAACGACATGTATTCGAACTAATTTATTCGGACTAATTTATTCATTATACTAAAATAACAATTGATATAGAATGGAAAACAATAAACAGTTACGCATCGCAAAAATCAACCTTGTGCTTATAGCTCTTGGCTTTGCAATTATCGTTTTGGGCTTCGCACTAATGACCGGCTCAAGCACTGAAGTAGTATTCAATCCAGATATTTTCAGCACTCGCCGCATCACTGTAGGCCCTATGATTTCGTTTTTTGGCTTCTTATTTTTAATATTCGCAATTTTATATAAACCAAAAAGCAAATGAGTATATTCCAAGCCATTGTCATTGCTATTGTCGAGGGGCTTACAGAGTTCCTTCCAGTATCCTCAACGGGGCACATGATTATTGCCCAAAGCTTACTTGGAGTTGAAAGTACCGAGTTTGTAAAGGCATTTACCATCAATATACAGTTTGGCGCTATCTTATCCGTAATTGTACTGTATTGGAAACGTTTTTTTCAGACTGTAGATTTTTATTTTAAATTATTAATAGCTTTTTTGCCTGCGGCGATAATAGGCTTTCTGGCAAGCGATTATATTGACGCTATGCTCGAAAGCGTACAGGTAGTGGCTATCATGCTTGTTGTTGGAGGTATATTAATGCTTTTTGTAGATAAATGGTTTAATAAGCCTGCCGAAAACCAAGAGATGGATTGGAAACAAGCTTTGAAAATTGGTTTTTTTCAATGCATAGCTATGATTCCGGGTGTGTCGCGCTCTATGGCAACTATTGTGGGCGGTATGTCAACCAAACTCTCGCGCCACAATGCTGCTGAGTTCTCGTTCTTTTTGGCTGTGCCAACTATGGCTGCGGCCTCGGGCTACAAACTGATGAAACTGATCAATGAACCTAATGGAGTGCAACTCCTTTCGGATAATTTAGTTACTTTATTGATTGGCAATGCAGTAGCTTTTATTGTAGCCTTAGCTGCCATCAAGTTTTTTATTGGATATGTAACTAAATATGGCTTCAAAGTTTTTGGCTATTATCGGATAATAGTAGGCGTGGCTCTACTTGTGTTGCTGGCTCTTGGGGTAGATTTGTCAATCATTTGAAACAAAAAATAAATGAATTTTATCGACGGAGAAATTCTCTATGTAAATAAACCATTAAATTGGACCTCGTTCAATTTGGTGAGCAAGCTGCGGTGGCGGATGCAGAAGTCGCTCAATATAAAAAAATTGAAGGTTGGTCACGCAGGCACTTTAGACCCCTTGGCCACAGGTGTAATGATTATTTGTACAGGAAAAAAAACAAAGCTGATTGAGAGTTTTCAATATCAAACAAAAGAATACATTGCTACGCTTGGATTGGGAGCTACAACACCTAGTTTTGATTTAGAACTACCCGTTGATGCTAATTATCCGACCGAACATATTACACGTGAGCTTATAGACACTGTAATTCCTACATTTACAGGCGAAATATGGCAAGTTCCACCCGTGTATTCGGCCGTAAAAGTAGATGGTAAACGCGCCTACGATTATGCGCGCGACGGACAAGAAGTGGAGCTAAAAGCAAAGCTACTGGTAATTGACGAAATAGAAGTGTTGGATTTTAACAACACAGAATTGAAAATTAGAGTCGTTTGCAGCAAGGGCACTTACATTAGAGCACTGGCGCGCGACATTGGCATAGCACTGGGTAGTGGCGCACATTTAACAGCACTCGAACGCACGCGCATTGGCGAAGTGAAGTTAAGCGATTGTTGGGAGGTAGAGCCGCTCGTGAGTTATTTAGAAAGTATAAATAACCAACCTAAAATTGAAGAAGTTCGGTAGTATAATACCGTCATTTGTTTTCTCTTTTTTATTAAAAAAACAGGTATAAATTAAAAATACATTGCATTATGAAGTTATCAAAATTTAAGTTTAAATTACCCGACGAGCTTATTGCTCAGCATCCTACGCACCACCGCGACGAATCGCGACTTATGGTAATGAATAGAAAAACGGGCACTATTGAACACCGTATTTTCAAAGATGTATTGGAATACTTCGACGAAAAAGATTTATTTATATTTAATGATACAAAGGTTTTTCCGGCCCGCCTTTATGGCAATAAGGAGAAAACTGGAGCACAGATAGAGGTTTTTTTGATGCGCGAACTGAACCACGAAATGCGCCTTTGGGATGTATTGGTGGAGCCTGCACGTAAAATACGTATAGGCAACAAACTATACTTTGGCGAAGACGATTCGGTTGTAGCTGAGGTTATTGATAACACCACATCACGTGGCCGCACACTGCGCTTTCTGTTTGATGGCACGCACGATGAATTTAAAAAATCGCTTTACGACTTAGGCGAAACACCGCTACCACGGAATATAACACGCGCCGTGGAAGAATCTGATGTAGACCGTTTTCAAACCATTTTTGCAAAAAAAGAAGGTGCAGTTGCCGTACCAGCAGCAGGAACGCATTTTAGTCGCGAACTACTTAAGCGCATGGAAATAAAAGGT
>JAGNPC010000283.1 GCA_017989795.1 Paludibacter sp.
AAAGACGGGACTCAAACCCGCGACCCTCAGCTTGGAAGGCTAATGCTCTATCAACTGAGCTACTTTCGCAATTTGATGTGATAATGTGATAATGTGGAAATGTGATAATTAATTTGGAATTTATCATCACATCATCATATCAACTCATCATCTCATCTATTTGTGGGCAGTGAAGGATTCGAACCTCCGAAGTCGAAAGACAGCTGAGTTACAGTCAGCCCCAGTTGGCCACTTTGGTAACTGCCCCTTGCTCTAAAGCGGTACAAAGATAGAAAAATAATTTGGAACTACCAAACTATATTTGCCATTTTTATGGCCGTTACAGCCGCTTCAGTACCTTTATTGCCATGAATTCCGCCGGCTCTATCGAGTGACTGCTGTAAGGTATTGGTAGTCAGCACACCAAAAATCACGGGGCAACAACCTTCGGTAGCATTTATTTTTGCAACTCCATAAGTTACACCTTGACAAACATAATCGAAGTGAGGTGTATCGCCCTGAATAACGCATCCGAGCGTGATAACAGCACTATATTTACGATTAGAAGCCAATTGGGCAGCCGCATAAGTTAACTCGAAAGCTCCTGGTACATGAACTACTTTGATATTTTCCACTAATACGCCTTGCAATTGTAAGGTTTCAAAAGCACCATCGAGCAAAGCATAAGTAATTTCGGGATTCCAATCGGCCACTACTATTGCGTAAGACTGAGTGCTTAGTAATTCACTTGCAGGCATTGCATTCACATCATACACTGATAGGTTTTTATATTTTGTTGCCATAATTATATCTGTTATTTTATTAAAAAAAGCCACTTCTTTAAATCAGAAGCAGCTTTTCGTATGTATTAAAAATTAATTTATTTTTCTACTCTTGCAATATATTTATCAATATCAGCAGCTTCGGTACTACGTGGATACGAATCCTTGATTTTAGTATAAAGCTCTAGTGCCTTTTCGGGCTGAGTTAATGCTTCGTAAGCTATACCTGCTTTTTTAAGATATACTGAACTCAAAACTTCGTTTTTCTTATCAGCAGCTTTAACAAAATAATCAACAGCATCTTCTTTTTTACCCATTTCAACATAAGCATCGCCAATAAGGCCAATAACAGAGGTTGTAAAATAGTTATCGTCGCCATCGTATTTAGATAAATACTTAACTGCATTTTCGTATTGTCCCAATTTATAGTAGCAAATACCTGCATAAGCAGCAGCTAAATTACCTGATGGAGTCATGCTATATTCAGAAACAATTTCTTCGAAACCAATAATATCAGCTTTACCATTTAAAGCTACTTTAAACGAGTCAACTGCAAAGGCTGCTTGTGCTTTCGCCATTTCATTTTCGGCTTCTCGTTCCTGTGGCCCTAAATAGAAGTTTTTGAATGCCAAAACTGCTAAAACTAACAAAACTGCGACAGCTACTGTTAGCAACAATTGCTTTTGATACTTTTCGATAAATGCTTCTGATCTACTTAAAACTTGCTCCACTTGTTGCAATTCGTCCTGTTTATTCTGCGCTGTGTTCGACATATTAAATACGTTTGTAAAAGATTGTTTATTTCAGTTTTAAAATTTTTGCGGAACAAAAGTAAGAATTTTTTTTCTTACTATGAAATTTTATACTCAGTTTTTTAACTAAGCATTTTTAATAAATACCTATATTCTACAAAAAACAAAAAAATGGAGCTGTTAACCTTGCGGAAAACAACTCCATTTAGATAAAAATTAGTCATTTACAAACCAAACTCAGTTTGAATAGCTTCAACCATGTCTGTTTTTTCCCAAGTAAATAATTCTACTTCACGTATAATTTCATTGCCATTTCCGTCTTTAAATGCTTTGGTAACGGTTACAGGTGTACGACCTACATGTCCATAAGATGCCGATTCTTCGTAAATAGGGTTGCGAAGCTTTAATCTTTCTTCAATTGCTTTAGGGCGCATATCAAAAAGTTTTTCAATTTTCAATGCAATTTCACCATCCGTTAAATCCACATTAGCAGTGCTGTAAGTATTGATGTATAAGTTCATAGGTTTGGCTACACCAATAGCATAAGCCACTTGCACTAACACTTCGTTGGCTACACCAGCAGCAACGATATTTTTGGCGATATGACGGGCAGCATAAGCAGCCGAACGATCAACCTTCGAAGGGTCTTTACCCGAGAATGCTCCTCCCCCATGCGCACCTTTACCACCATAGGTATCGACAATGATTTTGCGGCCTGTAAGTCCAGTATCGCCGTGAGGTCCACCAATTACAAATTTACCAGTTGGATTTACGTGCAATACATAATCACCTTTAAATAAATCGGCAAATTGAACATCAATTGCCTGAACACGTGGGATAAGGATATTTTTCACATCTTCGCGAATGACAGCCAACATCTCCTCATCAGCTTGTTCTTCCGATTTGTTAGCTGAGGGTTGTACAAAATCATCGTGCTGGGTTGATACGACAATTGTATTTACTTTAACAGGCAGATTATTATCGTCGTACTCAATGGTAACTTGCGATTTTGAATCGGGACGGAGATAAGTCATTTGAACACCTTCGCGACGAATAGCAGCAAGCTCTTGAACAAGGGCATGTGATAAATCAAGAGCGATAGGCATCAAGTTTTTTGTTTCTTTGGATGCATAACCAAACATCATACCTTGATCGCCAGCACCCTGATTCATTGGATCCTGACGCTCAACGCCACGATTAATATCGCCAGATTGCTCATGTAGTGCCGAAAAGATACCACAGGCATTACCGTCGAACATATATTCGCTTTTGGTATAACCTATGCGGTTAATTACACGGCGCGCCACCGACTGTACATCTACATAAGCGTTTGATTTTACTTCGCCAGCTAACACTACTTGTCCGGTAGTAACAAGGGTTTCGCAAGCTACTTTTGAACTCGGATCAAGAGCTAAAAAATTATCCAGAATTGCATCTGAAATCTGATCGGCGACTTTATCAGGATGTCCTTCTGAAACCGACTCGGATGAAAATAAATATCCCATTTTGTTTTACTATTTAACTATTTATTGTTTCGCAAAGTGCCAATGCACGATGTGAACTTACAAACAGCTTTGTTTATAAAATTGTTTTAAAATACGAGGATAATTAAAATAGGAAAATCAAAGTGGACTATACAGAAGGGCAGAAAGCGTTGCGATTTAGCATTTTTTTCTGTGGTTGCAAGCAGTCCAAATCTCTCCACATTTATAATTACGCTGCAAATGTACAAAAATCGCTTTATTTCATCGCAATTTTTGCGATATTTAACCCCATAAAAATATATTTTATACCAAATATCAAAATTTCATCCCTATATTTTGCCAACTTTATCAGTTTTCCATTCCTTTGCATGCATTAAATAGCTACTAATTAATTTTATTATGATTGATAAATATCTTAAAACAAGTCATTTCGAAAACTTTGACGATTTTTCAAAAAATTACGAGCTAATTGTACCCGATAACTTTAATTTTAGTTATGATGTTATAGATGAATGGGCTCGCATTGAACCTAACAAAAGAGCATTGTTATGGACAAACGACAAAGGCGAATGCAAAGAATTTAGCTTTGCGCAGCTAAAATATTATTCAGATCAAACGGCATCCTATTTTCAAAGCTTAGGCATTGGTAAAGGGGATATAGTGATGGCAATTTTAAAACGACGTTATGAGTTCTGGTTCACCATTCTTGCACTGCATAAGATAGGAG
>JAGNPC010000284.1 GCA_017989795.1 Paludibacter sp.
ATCGTATCATTTTTTTGCTATTTCTTTTATTATGTTCCTGATAATTGAATGAATATGCAAATATATAACTTGTAATTGGATTGCTGAAATTTATGTAAAAACTTTATATAGAATATCATTTATTAACGAAAAAAATTGGGAATGGGTAATAATGCACAAAAAGGAGCCGCCCTTTATTAAAAGACAGCTCCTTTACGCATTTGTTACCTAAATAACACCATCTGTTTTATACCAACGGTACGTAAACAGTTTTTGTTACTTTGCTACCATCAGCTCGTTTGGCAAAAACATATACTCCCAACACATCCTCCGCAACCACATCTTCCATAGGGATCACAATGGTGCTTTCGGCATCCGAACCGCGCGGTTGACGCTCAATCCACAACTCGCCCGCTTGGGTAAGTGCCAGCGCCACCAACTCGTCGGTGGGAAGATTTAGATAGTTTCTAAGCGAGCTTTGATAGCTGATTGTTATGCCCGCTGCCGACAGTGTGGCCGACTTCACCGTAGGCGGTGCCAGTTTACCATCGGTAAGCTTTATGCTAGCATAATCAATAGCAGCCACATCGCCGCTTTTATCAATACCACTCGATAAGTTAGCAGTCATAAATGCTGCATATACCGAGTTTGAAGAGTCACTCTGGATAAATCCCTCAAAAGGAATACTGCCCAAGAGTGGGAACAGTTCGCCGATCATTCTAAAACCATCACGCTGCTTTTGCTGCGCTACTGTTTTAACGTTCCGACGTCCGAACGCTTTCGCCTTTACGATGTTTTGAGAACCCAATGACGAAGTAACAAAGTTACCCATCGCTCCAGACATTTTTCCGGTCATAGGATTCTGACTTTTTGCCATAATTGGCGTTGGTCTAAGAATTTAATTTGTTTGTCAAACGAGTTCAAAACGTGCACAATCTTGTTCCCTTTCGACTTTGCAAATTTCCGAAATTCCTTGCCGCCCATCATTTACCTTAACTGCATACCTAATTTCACAAATCATTTTTTTTTCAAACAAAAAACGCTAAATACTCTTTTATAGGCATTTAGCGTTTGGATAATATTTAAATTATTTTGAAAATATTTTTGAGTAACTGAGATTAGGTATGGAGGAATTACACCACAAACTCATTCAACTCATCTTTCAACAACCTCCACGTTGGGATATGTGCATCTAAAATGGCGGTAAATTTTGAATTATGTAACCTTTCCACCAAATGTGTCATTTCGTGGGCAACAATATACTCAATACAATGAGTTGGTTTCTTTATTAATTCTAAATTAAAAATAATGCGTTGTGTTTTGTGGTTACAACTACCCCAAAGTGTTTTCATTTGTTTTACTTCCCAGTGCCTGGCTTTTACCTGAAGTATTTCCTCCCACTTTTCAACTAATGGCTTCAAGGTTTCCTTTAATTCTATTCTATACCATTCGCGCATAATCTCGCCGCGTTTTTCAACTGAAGAACCTTCACGAACATACAAATCAATAAATTGCGTTCCGTTAATTACTACTGTAGGTGGTGCCTGCTGATAAACTACATTCAAACGATAGCGGATTCCTTTGTAATAATGATTTTCACCTGAAACATATTCCCGGTCTGTTTGACGTGCCTGATTTCGAATCATTTCCATACGCTTATTTATCCACTCAAGCTTAGTAATTATAAACAGGCGTATCGAGTCTAACTGCATACTCATTGGCGCAGAAATATGCACCCGGGCATCGGGTGGGTAAACTGTCAGATGGATGTTTTTAATCTCTTTCCACTCCACCTCAACAGCTATTTTATTTACGGTAATGATTTCCATTAATATTCCTTGTGAGCAATAATAATACTCATGATTTCGCTTAATGTTTCATCGTCCTTATCAGGTATCGCGTTTTTCACTGCTTTACGTACCTGTTTCATCTTTGCAGGAACATCATTATTTCTCCAACCATGTTTTGCATAACTTTGTACTGCTTCGTGAACTTTTAAGGCGGTATCTTCATTCTTATTTAAATTATCATACAGCGCTTGTTTGCCTGACGTATTTATTGCCGTTGGATACTTAGTTTTGATTTTTCCTCTTACTTCTTTTATCTTTTCAATCATCCTTTCTATCATCTGCTTATATGAAATCTTCTCTTCCTTCTGTTCCAGAATTAACTGATTAAGAAGTTCAGATATTTTATCAAAATATGCAGGGTTGGTAGGTCGCTCGTTGATAATCATTTTGCGCATGTTAGCCACCAATGTTTCGGCTACCGAACGTTGATTGTTTTTTATCTGAGATGGCAACTTATCAATAGCATCTTCACCTTCCAAATCAATCAATTCCAAAAACGAAATATCTTCCAGCTTGAATATCTCTTCGCTATCTTCTGCACGTACATAGTTATCAATCAACTGACGCATGGCGGGGTCGTAGAATTTCAAATCCAGTGCATCGCCACTTTTCAGTTTAATTTCGTCTTTCAAATCATTGTAGAAATCAACCAATTTCTTTATCTCAGCAGCTTCTGAACTACTGTATCCTGCTTTAGTCATATCGTTGGCTATATCAATATACCTACGAACGAGTGTTGAAACCAGTTTATATAGCTTTTCGCGTTTTTCTGCATTCGCTTCTGTTTCGGCGTTTTGATTTTCGGGTGCCGTTGTTTCTTCAAATACAAAATAGGCAAAGAAACCCTCACGGGTCTGTGGTTCTACTACTTCACAGAGCGTAACAACAGCTTGTAAAGCATCTTCCAAACCCTTGCGACCTTCAGTTAAACGGTTGTTCAACAGATTACTCACATCTTCTTTATCATAGCCTTCAAATGCTTCGGAGGTATAATCTTCAATAGCTGTACGGATGCTACCAAACAAATCCTGATAGTCGACAATATAGCCAAAATCTTTTTCTTCCGAATCTACTCTGTTTACACGACAAATGGCCTGAAACAAATTATGATCCCGCATTTTTTTATCTATATACAGGTAAGTGGCAGCGGGTGCGTCAAATCCGGTAAGTAATTTATCTACTACTATCAACAATTTCATTGAAGCAGGGTTTTCGATAAATTCATTTTTGGCCCATTTCTCAAATTGTTCGGGCGTTTTATCGCCCATCATCCGTTTGGTAATTTCATATTTTACCTTTTCTTCTGTATCGCCTGCACCAGTGGCTTCATCCTTTATATCCGATGCATTGGCTTCGTAACTGGTTACTACTGCACAATGTCCTTTCAAGTCGGTATCCTGAAGCAGTTCCCAGAAGCGACAAGCCTGATAAATACTATCTGCCACCAGCATGGCATTACCGTAACCGCAAAACAATGGACGTTTAGTATCCATATCGGTACAAATATCTGCCACAATGCGCTGCAAACGCTCTTTGCTGCTAAAAAGCTTTTCCATACGTGTCCAACGGTCTTTCAGTAATGCTTTTGCAACTTTCGACTCACCTGCTGTTTTGGTTTCGAACCATTCGTCAATCTTATTTTTATTGCCCAGATATTGTGGGACATCACGGGCTTCGTACCGTAAATCCAGCACCACACGGTCGTCAACAGCTTCGTCGAATTTATAGGTATGAATATACGTTCCAAAGGTTTCAAGTGAATTACGTTTATCGGTTTTCAAAAGCGGCGTACCTGTAAAACCAACCATCATCACATCTTCACCCATAATGGCTTTCATGGCTTCGTGCAACATCCCGCCCTGCGTACGGTGA
>JAGNPC010000285.1 GCA_017989795.1 Paludibacter sp.
GGAAAGCATATCCCATGTACGATTATGCTCATGGACAATCGGACTATTTCGAAGGCGTAACACATTCGTTGTGTACACTTGAATTTGAAGTACATCGTCCCTTGTACGACTGGTTTGTTGATCAATATAAAGATAGCGATTATCGCCCTCGACAAATTGAATTCAATCGATTAAACTTAACCTATACCGTAATGAGCAAGCGTAAAATGCTCCAATTGGTACAGGAAGGTTTAGTAAGTGGCTGGGATGATCCACGCATGCCTACTATCAGTGGATTACGCCGAAGAGGCTATTCGCCAGAAGCAATTCATAACTTTATTGACAAAATAGGCTATACTAAATTTGAAGCTCAAAACGACATTGGACTACTAGAGCACGCTGTACGTGAAAGCTTGAATAAAACAGCTATGCGAGTTAGCGCTGTTATCAATCCAGTAAAATTGATTGTTACAAATTATCCCACCGACAAAGTGGAGATGATGGAAACACAAAACAATCCAGAGGATGACTCGGCAGGATCACGTCTTGTACCTTTCACTAAAGAATTGTATATTGAACACGAAGACTTTATGGAGGAAGCTCCAAAAAAATTCTTCCGTATGACACCAGGTCAAGAAGTACGATTAAAAAGCGCATACATTGTAAAATGTACTGGTTGTAAAAAGGATGAGAACGGAAACATAGAAGAAATCTATTGCGAATACGATGATCAAACAAAGAGTGGCATGCCCGAATCGAACCGTAAAGTAAAAGGCACTTTACATTGGGTTTCGGCTGAACATGCTGTTAAAGCCGAAGTACGTATTTACGACCGCTTATTTAGTGTCGAAAATCCATCGGCTGACCCGCGCGATTTTCGCGAGCTGCTAAACCCGGAATCATTGAAAGTGCTTTCTACATGCTATGTAGAGCCAATTCTTGCTACAGCAAAAGCTTTAGACCATTTTCAGTTTCAGCGTTTAGGCTACTTTAATGTCGACTTGGATAGCACTGCCGATAAACTCGTATTTAATCGTACCGTTTCGCTGAAGGATAGCTGGGCGAAAGAACAAAACAAATAACTATACATAAAAAAGCACGGAAATATTTCTGTGCTTTTTTATTTTTTGATTTTTTGGGTACAATAATGCATCGATTGTGCAATGTATTACGTATAAATATTCAAATACTTTTCCTTTGTATTTTAAATAGTAAATTTTATTCATTTTAAATTACAAATAGTCATTTTATTCGAGGTTTTCGCTAAAAAAATGTGTACTTTTGCACTTCCTTTTAAAAGCAAATAAAGCGAATAAAACAATAAATAAACTAGATATAAAATCATCAACAGCTACAAGATTGGGTGATTTTTATAAAACATTAATTCATAATTATTTAAGCGTATGAAAAAGCATAATTTTAGTGCGGGGCCATCTATACTTGCTCGTGAAGTTATTGAAAAAACTGCTCAAGCGGTTTTAGATTTTAATGGGTCAGGATTATCTATTCTTGAAATAAGTCACCGTTCGAAAGATTTTGAAGCTGTAATTGAAGAAGCACGCCAATTGTTTATTGAACTTTTGAATATCCCTGAAGGTTACTCAGTATTGTTTTTAGGTGGTGGTGCTAGCATGCAATTTTGTATGGTACCATTCAATTTACTCGAAACAAAAGCTGCTTATTTAAATACAGGTGTTTGGGCAAACAAAGCGCAAAAAGAAGCAAAAGGATTTGGTGAAGTTGTAGAAGTGGCATCTTCAAAACCTGCTAATTATAATTTCATTCCAAAAGATTTTGTAATTCCAACAGATGCCGATTATTTCCACATCACTACAAACAACACCATTTACGGAACTGAACTACATGTAGATCTTGATTCTCCAGTACCTATGGTTGCCGATATGTCATCTGATATTTTCTCACGTCCATTAGATGTTTCAAAATACGGAATTATTTATGGTGGTGCGCAAAAAAACCTAGCTCCTGCAGGTCTTACTTTTGTCATTATCAAAAATGATATTTTAGGGAAAGTGTCACGCTACATTCCTACTATGTTAAACTACAATACGCATATTGCCGAAGGCTCGATGTTCAACACGCCTCCTGTTTTGCCTATTTACAGTGCGCTTGAAACTTTACGTTGGATTAAAGCCAATGGTGGAGTTAGCGAAATGTACAAACGCAATGTTGCAAAAGCTGAATTACTTTACAATGCTATCGACAATAGCAAAATGTTTGTAGGTACTGCCGAAGTGGAAGATCGCTCTATCATGAATGTATGTTTTGTAATGAAACCTGAGTTCAAAGAACTTGAAGGAACATTCTTGAAATTTGCTGTAGCTGCTGGTATGGATGGTATTAAAGGTCACCGTTCTGTAGGTGGTTTCCGCGCTTCAATTTATAACGCAATGCCTATTGAAAGCATTCAAGCGTTAGTTGATTGTATGGTTGAATTTGAAAAACAAAATTAATAATGAAAGTACTTATAGCCACCGATAAACCGTTTGCAAAAGTAGCGGTTGAAGGAATTCGTTCTGAAATAGAAGCTGCAGGTTTTGAACTTGCATTACTCGAAAAATACACACAAAAACAGGAATTATTAGACGCTGTTGTTGATGCTGATGCAATTATCATTCGTAGCGACTTAATTGATGCCGATGTAATGGCTGCTGCTAAAAATCTGAAAATTGTAGTGCGCGCAGGTGCTGGATACGATAATGTTGATCTTGCTGCTGCTACAGCTGCTGGAGTTTGCGTAATGAACACACCAGGTCAAAACGCGAATGCAGTTGCAGAGTTAGTATTTGGGATGTTAGTTTATGCGGTTCGCAATTTCTACAATGGAACTTCGGGCACTGAATTGATGGGTAAAAAACTAGGTATACATGCTTACGGAAATGTAGGTCGCAATGTGGCTCGTATTGCCAAAGGCTTCGGCATGGAGTTGTATGCTTACGATGCGTTTTGCCCAGCAAATGTTATTGAGCAAGATGGCGTAAAAGCAGTATCATCGGTTGAAGAGCTTTATAAAATTTCAGATATCGTTTCATTACATATTCCAGCAACAGCTGAAACTAAAAAATCAATCAATGCAGCTTTGTTAGGTTTAATGCCTAAAGGAGCAGTTTTGGTTAACACTGCACGTAAAGAAGTGATTGACGAGGCAAGCGTGTTGGAGTTTATGCTTTCGCGTCCTGACTTTAAATATGTTACAGACATTGTACCTGGTAACGACGCTGAAATGAAAGAGAAATTAAGCAATCAGTATTTTACAACTCCTAAAAAAATGGGAGCTCAAACTTCAGAGGCAAATGTAAATGCAGGTATTGCAGCCGCAAAACAAATTGTTGATTTTCTTGTAAACGGAAATCAAAAATTCAAAGTGAACTAAAAACATCGAAATTTATAGTTATGTGATTTTTAAAAGGAGAGACTGTTATGGTCTCTCCTTTTTCTATAAAAACATCTTACAGACAATATGAACCACAGCATCTAGGTTCAACTTCAGTTACACAGGATCAACATCTACACTAATCCTTACAGATCGAAAACGTGAGTCGACAAGCACTTCATTGCTAGCATGCTCAAGGAGTTCTTTAGCCTTAGCTGGTGACGCTTCTACTTCAATTTTCAGTATCAATTGCTTAATATACAGATTCTGAATACGGCTAACGGAAGGATCTACAGGCCCTAACACACGTGAAC
>JAGNPC010000286.1 GCA_017989795.1 Paludibacter sp.
TTTATTAAAAAAAACATTCTTAAAAAAGCAAGAGGTTTGCAAGCTTTAAATCGCCCTACAAACCTCTAATTACAACTATAAAAATTATTTTTTATAAAAATGCATCACCAACAATTAATGCTTTTACTCTTCTACTTTTTTAACTTTATTACGACAAGTATTAATTTTAAAAATTGGATACAACGGGCAAAAATTTATTAAACTTGTAACTGAAAACACCAACGCAACAATTAAAGCCACTATTCCTGCCGTCCCTGTAAGTACTTCAAAATAAAACAACAGTATCAATACTATTGCAAGTAATAAACGTACTAATTTATCACCAGAACCCATGTTAGCTTTCATAATAATTATATTTAAAATCGATTTATATAAAAAATTTGGGAATCAAATTTTCAATTAAAAAACCCTCATACAGCTATATAAACAAACAGTTTGGCTTTTTGTTTAAATACATTTTTTGTAGTCGAAAAAAAACAGTAGCTTTGTATTCCTTTTTCCGACTATCGGAAAGCAGCTCATAAACCCAACGCCAAAACAGATCATGCTCGACCAGTCAACCATAGATAGAATTACCGATGCAGCTCAAATACAAGATGTTGTATCGGATTACGTAACACTCAAAAAGCGTGGCGTAAACTTGCTTGGGCTCTGTCCTTTTCATGGCGAAAAAACACCATCGTTTATTGTTTCACCCGCCAAAGGTATTTATAAATGTTTTGGGTGCGGCAAAGGAGGTAACTCGGTTCATTTCATCATGGAGCACGAGCAGATAAGTTATTACGAAGCGCTAAAATTTTTAGCCAAAAAGTATAGCATTGAGTTTCAGGAGCGTGAACTAACGCCCGAAGAAATGGCCGTTCGCAACGACCGCGAAAGTATGTTTCTGGTGAATGAGTTTGCACAAAAACACTTCAGTTCGACACTTCATAACCACATCGACGGTAAATCAATAGGCTTAGCTTACTTCCGTGAGCGTGGGTTTCGCGAAGATATTATTCAGAAATTTCAATTAGGTTATAGCCTTGAGTTGCGCGATGCTTTTACACAAACAGCGCTTAAAAGCAGCTATAACAAAGAATATCTTGTAAAAACGGGGCTCACACTCGAGAACGAAAGTGGGCAACTGAGCGACCGTTTTCGTGGCCGTGTAATGTTTCCGGTACATTCGTTATCGGGCAAGGTGGTAGCATTTGGTGGTCGTATTCTGAAAAAGGACGACAAAATGGCGAAGTATGTCAACTCGCCTGAATCGGAAATATACCACAAGAGCAACGAACTGTACGGTATTTATTTTGCCAAACAAGCCATTGTAAAACAAGACAAATGCTTTTTGGTTGAAGGATATACCGATGTTATTTCGATGCACCAAAGCGGCATCGAAAACGTGGTGGCTTCGTCGGGAACATCCTTAACTCCAGGGCAAATAAGGCTGATACACCGCTTTACCGAAAATGTAACCGTTATTTACGATGGTGATGCAGCTGGTATAAAAGCATCCATACGCGGTATCGATTTACTACTCGAAGAAGGGCTGAACATCAAAGTTCTTTTACTTCCCGATGGCGACGACCCCGACTCGTTTGCACGCAAACAAAATGCAACAGATTTTATTGAGTTTGTGGAAAAAAACTCGCTCGATTTTATCCGTTTCAAAACAAATTTGCTTTTAAAAGATGCTGGTAACGATCCGGTAAAACGAGCTTCGCTTGTAAACGACATTGTACGCAGCATTTCCATTATTCCAAGTCAAATTATTCGAAGTGAGTACGTTAAAGAATGTAGTTCATTGCTCCGTGTGGACGAAGCAATGCTTTATAGCGAAATAAATAAACTTAAAAATACCGAAAACGAGAAGAACGCAACGCGTGCACAGACGGCTCCTACCGAGCCCAACCCATCGCAATTGCAACCAAACTATGGCGCAAGCTTAGAAACAGCCAAGTTCGAAAAAGAAGAGCGCACCATTTTGCAAGTACTTATCCGCTTTGGTCAACATCCACTGTATTATTTGGATGAAGCCAAAACACAAACAGTAAGTGTAGCCAACTATATTTTTGATGAACTGGAAAGAGATGAACTTCATTTTAACTTAGCACTTCATCAATCAATATTAGCTGCCTACAAAACACAAATGAACGACAGCTCCTTTGTCCCAGAGCGTTATTTTTTATACCATCAAAATTCAGCATTAAGTCAGCTTACTGCCGAATTGATTACCGAAAAATATACCTTAAGTAAATTACACTCCAAGATAAAAAAGGTAGAAACGGATGCCGACCGTTTAATTGATTTAGTACCACGTGTGGTTTTTGAGTATAAAAACTGTTATATCATTGAACTAATACGCGAAAAATTGTTGGATTTAAAAGCCGCATCGGACAATAAAAACTACAAACTGGCCGAAGAACTTATGCGCGAAATGGCCGACCTCGAGGTGGTTAAAAAGGCACTTTCGAAAGAACTTGGCGAACGCATTATTATCAAAATATAAAAACAGAATGAATAGAATATACAAATATATACTAAATGAAATAGTAAAGCAAAGGCTCAAAGTGGAGATTCCGGGCAAGGAATTTATTATCGAACGCCGCAAAGTAGATTTTAATTTGCGCCATTTCGTAAAAGATAGTGCCCTGATACTGGCTGGTATTTTAAGTGCTGCTCTCGGACTGAAGGGTTTTTTACTACCCAATGGTTTTATTGATGGCGGCGTGACAGGTATCTCGTTAATAACAAATGCACTTACCAACATACCGTTTCCTATTTTACTTATTGCCATAAACCTACCATTTTTGTTTATGGCATTTAAGGCCGTAGGCAAACAGTTTGCTATCAAAAGTATATTGGCTGTAATCGTTTTAGCTATCACGGTGCATTTTATCCCCTCGTTTTCGGTTACGGACGATAAATTGCTGATTGCCGTTTTTGGCGGATTTTTTCTGGGTGCCGGTATCGGTTTAGCCATCAGAGGTGGTTCGGTGATTGACGGCACCGAGGTATTAGCCATTTACCTTAGTCGCAAATTACCCTTAACTATTGGTGATGTTATCCTTATATTTAATGTGTTGATTTTTTCGTCGGCGGCTTATGTGTTTTCTATCGAAATAGCCATGTACGCCATGTTGACCTATTTATCGGCATCCAAAACGGTTGACTTTGTAGTAACTGGTCTCGAAGAATATGTAGGTGTGACTATTATTTCGGAAAAAAGCGAAGAGATACGCTTGGCCATAATTGAAAATTTAGGTCGGGGATGCACCATTTATTTAGGTAAAAAAGGATTTGCAAAACGCGGTGAACCACTTACACGTACTAATATTGTTTATACATTACTTACTCGACTTGAACTTTCGAAACTAAACACTGAAGTAGAACAAATTGACAAAAATGCCTTCATTATCATGCATAGTATTATTGATGCCAAAGGTGGAATGATAAAAAAACGAGCACTAAAGTAAATAGAACGCTGAGTAATTTACCATTTTACTATTTACCATTTACTATTTAATAAAGAACAGATACATAATGCATTATTAAAACAAGAATAACTTTCTTAGCAATATTAACAAACACAACTAACCAAATGACAACGAAACTT
>JAGNPC010000287.1 GCA_017989795.1 Paludibacter sp.
CCAATAAAAAGCAAGATAACTACAATTTTGATTATTACAATAATGTTATTGAGCTTGGCCGATTCGCGCATGCCTACTACGAGCAATGTGGTCATGGTGAGTACAATAAAAACGGCAGGGAAATTTATAAATGCGCCTGTCAGGTACCAGCCATCTTGGTTGTATGCCAATGGGCTTTGATTGATGCTGTCGGGTACATGGATGCCAAAGTTTTTCAGAAAGCTTACTACATAACCACTCCAACCAACAGCTACGGTGGCCGATCCAAACAGGTATTCGAGAATTAAATCCCAGCCAATAATCCAGGCAATGAACTCGCCCATTGTAGCATAGCCGTAAGTGTATGCGCTACCCGATATGGGTATCATGGATGCAAACTCGGCATAACAAAGGCCTGCAAACATACAGCCTACAGCCGATATGGCGAATGAGATGGCTACTGCTGGCCCAGCATGAACGGCAGCAGCTGTACCTGTAAGTACAAATATTCCAGCGCCAATTACTGCGCCAATTCCTAGCAGTACGAGGTTCATGGCGGTTAGGTGTCGTTTAAGTGAATTGTTATTGTCGGCTTCGTGTTGTAGCTCGCTAAGTGTTTTGCGAATAAATAGGTTCTTTATCATTAGTATATGTGTCAAATATTAATAGAAATTTATAAATAGATGTGCTTTTGATGTGTAAGGAGCCGCAAAATTACAAAAAATATCAGTTAGTACTCGATATTTTATTCGTTTTAATAGTATTTATAGGCAGATGATTTTAGATTTAATAGTTAATGTATTTCAATATTTTGCTAAATAAATTTAATTTTGCGAACAATTTTGAGTTAGATAAAAAACAGTATGTGTGTTAGTTATCGTTCTGTTTTGTAATGTAGAGATTGCAAAATGCTCTTTTTGATGCTTTATACAGTAGAACTCTTAGTCTATAATTGAAAAAAAATCATTTTCTTTGCAGCGTTTTTTTTGAGTTAAAAGTCATAAATATTATGAGTAATATTTCACTATTTCTTGCCGTTTTTCTAGCCGGAGTAATTTTGGTTGTAGCGGGTTTGGGTATAGCTATTTTGTTATCGCCAAAATCGTACAATTTACAAAAGGGTGAACCCTACGAATGTGGTATTCCAACACATGGTACATCTTGGATGCAATTTAAGGCTGGCTATTACCTGTATGCTATTTTGTATTTAATGTTCGATGTGGAAGCAATTTTCTTGTTCCCATGGGCAACAGTTGTACGTGAACTAGGTGTACAAGGCTTATCGAGTATTTTGTTCTTTTTAGTGATTCTAGGTTTAGGTTTGGCTTATGCTTGGAGGAAAGGAGTGTTGCAATGGAAGTAAAAAATATACATATCAAAGGTATACCTACCGAAGAGTTTAACGACAATGAACACTTAGAAGCGTTGTTGGCTGAATTGAAGGCGAATGGTGTGAATGTGGTGTTGGGTCAGTTAGATCAAATGATCAACTGGGGACGATCAAACTCTATTTGGCCGTTAATATTTGCTACAAGCTGTTGTGGTATTGAGTTTATGGCTGCTGCTTCAGCCAATTACGACATTTCACGCTTCGGTATGGAGGTTACCCGTAACAGTCCGCGTCAAGCCGACCTTATGTTGGTGGCTGGTACCATCGTACACAAAATGGCTCCACTTATTAAACGTGTTTACGACCAAATGGCCGAACCTAAATATGTGCTAGCCATGGGTGGTTGTGCTATATCGGGTGGTCCTTTTAAAGGTTCGTATCATGTGGTTGATGGTGTTGATGTTATATTACCTGTCGATGTGTATGTGCCTGGTTGCCCTCCGCGCCCTGAATCCTTATTTTATGGGTTGATGCAGCTGCAACGCAAGATGAAAATTGAGAAGTTTTTAGGAAATAAAGAAAGATAGAAAAGACAGCCCCCTAAATCCCCCTTAGGGGACTTTAAGAGACCACCTTCCGATAATTAGGAACAAACGGTTGGGCAACAATATACAAATGGAAACAATTAAATTACTATTGCAGAAAAACTTTCCGAATGCTGTCATTTCTGAGGCCGGAAAATTAACTGTTGCTGTTGAGCCTAATGAGTTGCGCGCAGTTGTGCAGTTGCTTTATAAGAACGAAGGTTTGCCTTTCGATTATTTAGTTTACCTAATTGGAGGCGATGAAGGTGAGAAATTGGGTGTTACCTACCTACTGTCATCGTCGGTTGATACGTCGGCTGAGGTGATTGTAAAAACAGCAACTGCCGATCGCGAAAATCCGCTTTTATATACTATTACCGATATGTACGAAACAGCTCACCTCAACGAACGTGAGGTGTTTGCCATGTACGGCATTCGGTTTATCAATAACCCTGACATGCGTCGCTTTTTGTTGAACGACGATTGGGTGGGTTTCCCCATGCGCAAGGATTACAATGCCGACCCTACTCTCAATCCTATTTCGATAGTAAGTAAGGATATGGTGGATGTTGCTCCACGTATTATTGAAACTGCTGATGGATTAGTAGAGGAGACTGTTGATATTTTTGAAAAGGACGATTATATAATCAATATTGGCCCACAACACCCTTCAACGCATGGTGTGATGCACTTTCGTACAGCTCTTGATGGCGAAATAGTAAAGAAAATTGATGTACATAGTGGTTATATTCACCGTGGTATTGAGCGCTTAAGCGAAAATTTAACTTACCCACAAATATTACATTTCACCGATCGCTTAGATTATTTGTCGGCTGGAATGAACAGGCATGCCTTGTGTATGTGTGTGGAAAAAGCAGCTTCGATCGAAGTGCCTGAACGCGCACAATATATACGTACCATTATGGATGAGTTGAACCGTATTAGCTCGCACTTGCTTGCTTGGTCGGCTCAAACCAACGATTTGGGTGCTACTACCGCATTTATTTACGGTATGCGCGAGCGCGAACGTGTGTTGGATATTTTCGATAAGACCTGTGGTGGTCGCTTGATTGTAAACAACAATGTGATTGGCGGTACCATGTTTGATATTTACCCTGAATTTCAGGCTGATGTAAAGGCATTTATACCTTACATGCGCGAAAAACTAAAAGAATACGATCGTTTCTTTTCGCACAACGTAATTGCTTTGGGTCGTATGATCAAAATCGGAAACCTATGCAAAGAGGATGCTATTAGTTACGCTGTGACAGGTCCTGCAGGACGAGCATCGGGTTGGGCATGCGATGTGCGCAAATACCAACCTTACGCCCTTTACGACAAGGTTGATTTTAAAGAAATTATACGTACCGAAGGCGATTCGTATGCTCGATACATGAATCGTTTGGACGAAATTGAAGAGTCGCTTAAAATCATGGAGCAACTAATTGACAATATACCAGCTGGCGATTACAAAGCGAAAACCAAAGCAATAATTAAACTTCCCGAAGGCGAATACTATCAAAACGTTGAAGCTGGCAAAGGCTTATTCGGGGTGTATATTGAGAGTCGTGGCGACAAAACGCCTTATCGCTTAAAGTTCCGTTCGCCATCCATGGCACTTGTTTCGGTAATGCCTTTAATCTGTAAAAACGAGAAAATTTCCGATTTTATTGGTATTGGAGGCTCTATGG
>JAGNPC010000288.1 GCA_017989795.1 Paludibacter sp.
ATTGTGCTCTAATCGAAGTGTAAGCAAAAGGGTTGGGTTTTGCTCAAAAATTGCATTGAGAAGCTTGTGGTTTTAATGTGATTCGATATTTAACTTTCATATTGTCAGAGCATTCGGCTTTGTTGTTTTTAAAAATAAGATGCTATCAATTTATAACTACTAATTTGTAATTTCATTTTTACATTCTTTCATTTCTTCATTTCTTAATCAATACATCATTATTATGAATATAGATAAACTAATACAGCAACTAGAAGCGAAACATCCAGGTGAGATGGAATACTTGCAGGCAGTAAAAGAAGTGTTAATCACTATCGAAGACGAATACAATAAACACCCTGAGTTTGAGAAAGCAAAAATTGTGGAGCGCTTGGTAGAGCCTGATCGAATTTTTACGTTCAAAATTCCGTGGGTCGACGATCGTGGCGACGTGCAAGTGAACCTTGGGTACCGTGTGCAGTTTAATAATGCTATTGGGCCATACAAAGGCGGTTTGCGCTTTCACCCATCCGTTAATTTGTCCATCCTTAAGTTTTTGGGCTTTGAACAAATTTTCAAGAATGCACTTACTACTTTGCCAATGGGTGGAGGTAAGGGTGGTTCTGACTTTAACCCCAAAGGGAAATCGGACGCAGAAGTGATGCGCTTTTGTCAAGCTTTTATGCTCGAACTGTGGCGTTATATTGGTCCTGATACCGATGTTCCTGCTGGTGATATTGGCGTAGGTGGGCGCGAAGTAGCTTATATGTATGGCATGTATCGCAAATTGGCGCGCGAAAATACGGGCGTGCTCACGGGTAAAAACTTGGAGTTTGGTGGCTCGTTAATTCGCCCTGAGGCTACAGGTTTTGGTGGTTTGTATTTTGTTAAACAAATGCTTGAAACGGCAGGTACATCTTTAAAAGATAAAACAATAGCAATTTCGGGCTTTGGGAATGTGGCCTGGGGTGCGGCACTTAAAGCCACAGAGTTAGGTGCTAAAGTGGTGACTATTTCGGGGCCTGATGGCTATATTTATGATGAAAATGGTATTTCGGGAGAAAAAATAGACTACATGCTTGAGTTGCGTGCTACTTGCAACGATATTGTTTCGCCTTATGCAGAGCAGTTTGGGGCTGTGTTTGTGGCTAATCGTAGGCCGTGGGAGGTGAAGGTAGATATTGCATTGCCTTGTGCTACACAAAATGAGCTCGACGAGCACGATGCCGCCACGCTTGTAGCAAATGGCGTAATGTGTGTAGCTGAAATTTCGAACATGGGTTGTACGCCTGAAGCAATCGATCTTTTGTTGAAACACAAAATTATGTATGGTCCTGGTAAGGCTGTTAATGCGGGTGGTGTAGCTACCTCGGGACTCGAAATGACGCAAAATGCCATGCATATTTCGTGGACAGCTGCCGAAGTAGATCAAAAATTACATCAAATTATGAACGAAATTCATAATCAGTGTGTGAAATATGGTACGGAAGCCGATGGCTACATCAATTATATGAAAGGAGCGAACGTAGCGGGCTTTTTAAAAGTGGCTAAAGCAATGCTTGCACAAGGTGTTTTATAAGTCTTGAAATTATAGTTTTTTTGTTTTGCATCAAATTCTCCATACAGCTTTTGTTGTATGGGGAATTTTGTATTAATCATCACATCATCACATCACCACATGATCGTATATAAATTTGGAGGTGCATCGGTTCGATCGGCCGAAGGCATACAAAACATTGTAAAAATTGTTTCAACAGTAACGGACGATATATTTATTGTCGTTTCGGCAATGGGTAAAACAACCAATGCTATGGAGGTAGTGCTCGACTGTTTTATGAAAAATGACAAATCGGGCGCCAGGACGAAACTCCAAGAGGTTGAGGACTATCACACTGATATTATCAAAGCATTGTTTCTAAATAAAGAACAAGGTATAAAAGCCATTGGACCATTGTTTCAGGCTATTCGGACATACATTGATGAATCGTTGCCAACCGATTATGACCGTTGTTACGATCATTTGGTTTCGTATGGCGAGATTATTTCGACCACCATCGTGTCGGCTTATTTAAAAGAGTCAAATTTAGAAAATACTTGGCTTGATATGCGCAAATTGTTAGTTACCGATAGTAATTTCAGAGAAGCGAATGTGCGTATGGATGAATCGCAGAAACGACTGTCGGGAGCTGTTGATTTTTCGAAATCTAAGATCTACATTTCGCAAGGTTTTATTGGTGCTAATTTAAATGGCGATCCTACAACGCTTGGTCGCGAGGGGTCGGATTATACGGCAGCTGTAGTTGGAAATTTGTTGAACGCTCAAAGCGTATCTATTTGGAAAGATGTACCTGGTATCTTAAATGCTGATCCACGTTTATTTCCAAATACTGTTCTCATTCCAGAGTTAAGTTATTTAGACGCAGTAGAGTTGGCTTATAGTGGAGCGCAAATTATTCATCCAAAAACGATTAAGCCACTCGAAAATAAAGGAATCCCGTTGTATGTACGTCCGTTTGGAAATCCTAGCGAAGTAGGTTCGGTTATAAAAGCGAATCCAGAAACGCCAATAGTAGTGCCAATTCTGATTTTGCGTAAAAACCTGGTACTGGTAACCATTCGCCCTCGCGACTTTTCGTTTGTGTTGGAAGAAAGTCTATCGCATGCTTTTGCAATCTTTCACAAACATCGGTTGAAAATATCGCTCATACAAAGTTCTGCTGTAAGTATTTCGGTTTGTGTCGACGATTCGCGTTACCTTTCGGCAGCACTCGATGAGTTGGCGAATGAGTTTAAGGTAAGTTACAATACGGATCTTGAGCTGCTCACTATTCGTGGCTCAAACGACGCCATTGTAACCGAAACAACAGCTGGTCGTACCATTATGCTTTCGCAGCGTACACGCCGCATGGCGCGTTTTATACTAAAAATGCCCTTGCCACTTTCGTAGCAAGGACATTTTTAAGATTTGAATTTTTTATTTGACTGTCTATTCCCAATCGGAAGTTGGTCGGCAGGTACACATTAAATTACGGTCGCCAAAAGCATTATCCACACGTGCTACATTTACCCAAAACTTGTTTTCGGCCACCCAGTCAGTTGGGTAAACGGCTTTCGTTCGCGAGTATGTATGATTCCATTCATCGGCAACAACTAGGTATTCAGGGTGCGGTGCATTTAGTAAAACATTGTCTGTTTTATCAACGTCGCCGTTTTCAATCTCTTTTATCTCGGCAAAAATTTGCAACATAGCTTGCGCAAAACGATCAAGTTCAGCTTTCGATTCGCTTTCTGTAGGTTCAATCATTAAAGTGCCATGTACAGGAAATGAAAGGGTAGGAGCATGAAAACCATAGTCGATTAAACGTTTTGCGATGTCGGTTTCAGTAATGCCTGAGCTTGCTTTGAAGTTGCGACACTCCAAAATTAACTCATGACCAACTCTTCCATTATCGCCTTTATATAATACTCCGTAAGTGTCATTTAATAAGGCTGCCAAGTAATTGGCATTTAAGATGGCATATTTTGTAGATGCTTTTAAACCTTCCTCGCCCAGCATTCGGATATAGCCGTACGTGATTGTTAGCACTCCTGCACTGCCATAAGG
>JAGNPC010000289.1 GCA_017989795.1 Paludibacter sp.
AACTACCCGTTGGGTAGTCATAAAAACTACCCGTTAACTACCCGAACAAAATTAGATTTTAATACAAGTCTTGCTCAACTTTGCAGCAAACAAAATACAAATGAAAATCTTAGAACGTATTAAAAATCATTTCCGTCTTTTCTCCATTAAAAGAAATGAGGCGATTTACACCTGCATTCAAAATGATATTCCTTTAACGGATGAAAACATTAAAGAAGTAATGGGAATTTTAAAACACAAGGAAAATAAAGAGTTGTTGAAGAATTTTAAAAAAGAAAATTAAGAAAATACTCTCGACGCACTTAATTAATTTTTAAATAATATAAATCTCTTAAATTAAAAATCATGAAATTAAAACTACAAATTACAGTACTACTTTTCTTCTTTGCTTTATTAACAAATGCACAATCCATAACAGTATCTAATGCAGGTTCTTCTGTCACAAACGGTGTTTATACGCAAAATGGTACATTTAATGGAAAACCAAAATATTCGAAGACTAATGGATCAGATGTTTTTGAAATTAGATGGAATAATCAAGGTTCTTTATATTATTGGCTAATTATGAAGGTGGCACCATCAGGATCAAATTATTATTATTCTTTAAACAATGTGGCAACACCAGATTTGGTAACAGTTTGGCAATTTGAAGGTACTGGTTTGGCACCACTTCCTCAAGTAACACAGGGGTCATTATCTGCAGAAGATTTTTCAAATGTACAAGTTAGTATATTCCCAAATCCTACTTCAAATAGTATTCAAATTGTAGGTTTAAATTCAACAGAAAGTTATACCATACATGATGTTATGGGAAGAATCTTATTAAACGGGATATTACCTTCTAACAATACTATTAATCTTGAAAACTTTACAAATGGAAATTACTATTTAAAGCTTTCAAATGGTTTAACTTATACAATTCTAAAAAAATAATACTTTGAAAAACATAGAAAAATATCGTTTAGAAATTCTTTTAACTTTTTTATTCAGCTTAATTTTTAGTGCGATATTTTTCTTTTTTTACTAATCTAATATATACAAAATGAAAAAAAAATTTACAATTTTATGCTTTTTTTCTGTTTTTTTAACAGTAGCACAAACAGAAAAACAACGAGAAGTAATTAAGGCTGCAATGAATAAAGAACAAATAGCTTTATCACAACAACAATTACTAGAATATGATACTGCCAGAAAAACTCGTGTAGCAACTTATCTGATACAAAACCCAGACAAAAAAGAATCTTTTGAAGAAAACGGAAAACCAAAACTTCTGTATGATGTGCAAACAGATGGTTCACCAATTTATATTACAACTAAAGATTTAGGACAAGTAAATGATACTAAAGCTAGTAATTTACAAACAGGGGGTAGTGTTTTTATAAGCTCTGGTTTAAGTTTAAATTTAAATTTAACTGGTCAAGTAATGACAGTAGGCGTATGGGATGGAGGTCAAGTAAATGCATCGCACGAAGCATTAGCAGGACAAGCAACTATGCAGGCTAGTCAACCCTTAACATCTGCTGCTGGTAATGATCACATGCAAGCTTGCACCGCCATGATGGTAGGAAAAAACATTAATAACAAACGAGGCATAGCATTCGGTGCAAACGCATTTTGTTATGACTGGGATAACGATATAACAGAAATGCAAGCTTTTTCAGCAAGTGGTTTCTTAATTTCAAATCATTCTTATGGTTATGCCAACGACAACACTACACCACAATGGACATTTGGCGCATATGATAGCCAATCAAGAGCATGGGATATTATGTTAAAAGCTAAACCAAATTATTTGCCATTTGTTGCCGCTGGTAATGAGCAAATGAGCAACGGAAACTCAGCTGCAAATGGTTTTGATTTAATTACTGGAGCTTCTGCTAGTAAAAATGCAATTACAATTGGCGCTACAAATGGCGCTGCTGTTATGAGTAACTATAGCAATTGGGGACCTACAGACGACGGGCGTGTAAAACCAGATATTGTAACAAAAGGAACCGATATTGAATATCCCGTTTTTACCAACAATACAGGCTATACACAAGGTAGTGGCACTTCTTATGCTACACCTGCTGCGGCTGCAGGAGCATTATTGTTACAGCAATATTATGCAAGTTTAACAGAATCATACATGACAGCATCTATGTTAAAAGCCTTATTACTGCACACCGCAGACGATGCAGGGAATGTAGGACCAGATGCTAAATTTGGTTGGGGTGTTTTAAACCTTGAAAAAGCTGCCGAGGTTATTTACAGAGCCACACGCCCAAATAACACATCTGGCCAGTCTGGCGCTATTATGAGAAATTTTACTACAAATCCTGGAACCGTTAGTAATCCTAATAGTGAATTAAGTATTTCAGGCATAACATTCCTTGGCGGAACAAAACCAGCAAAAGCATCTATTTGTTGGCAAGACGACGAAGGCAGTGAGCAAGATGCAGCAGACGGTATTAATTATAATACAACATCATTAATTTATGATTTTGATATGATGTTAAGACAATTTACCCCGTTTGCAGATACTCGAACCTATAAAAATTTATCTATTAGCAATCCTAACAACGTTGCAACAAGATCTACAACTTGGTTTGATGGTAACGGAAACAATTACAAACAAGTTTATTTTGATACACCAACTGCAAATGCTGCTGGTATATTGTATTTTAGAAAAAAATCAACCTCACCTACTACTGTAAAACCTTATTCAGTAATCATTACTGGGCTTACAGAGCCTTTACTAAGTGCCGATGATTTTGATATTAAAGAAACAGGATTAATTTTTTATGACAAAAAAGATCAAAAAATAAAATTAATTAGCAATAACTTTAATATTATAACAAATTATCAAATATTTTCTATTGATGGTAAATTATTACAATCTGATATTGCAAATGCAAACGAAATTAATTTTACAAATTCGAACACAGGCATCTATATTATCAAATATAACATTAATGGAAAATTATTTTCAACAAAATTTTTAAATTAAAATATATTAATCAAAGGAATAAAATATTTATTAAAATTAATTAAACAATAACCTTTGAAACATACAGAAAAATATCGCTTAGAAATTCTTTTAACTGTTTTATACAGCATAATTTTTTATGCGATATTTTTCTTTTTTTACTAATCTAATATATACAAAATGAAAATGTCATTTCCTGCTATAGGTTGACAACTTTCGTTGTCTAATTCATTTTCAAAAATACTAAATTGTAATCAGAATAATGTTTTATAAGGATTACATGTTTCTCAAATATTCTTAAATTTGTAAGACATTTATTAAACGAGCCAGCAATGGCTCGTTTTTGTTTTTATAACAAAGGCATTCGTAAGCATTGAAATTTAATATTTTTGTCATGTTGATCCCAACACTTCGAAGAAACATAACACAAGCAACTCACGTTTTAGTTTTGTGATTGCTTTGTGTGATTTGCGAGTGTGATTCCTCCGTTGTCGGAAGGACAAAAATAGTATTTTCTACTTTTGTCATGTTGATCCCGACACTTCGGGGAAACATCACACAAGCAACTCACATCCAGCTTATTATTTATTAAGAATT